>JANPFZ010000197.1:0-7808 GCA_031423655.1 Polaromonas sp. | reverse complement strand
GCCCGGCAAAGCCGGTTCGGCGGCGTCCGCTTGGCAAGATTTTTCCCGACTTACTCCCTCTCCCTCTGGGAGAGGGCAGGGGTGAGGGCTCCCCGCTTTTCCATTCGGTGTCGCGATGAAACAAGGCCTGTCCCTTCGCGTTTCGCAGCACCTGGCGCTGACGCCGCAGTTGCAGCAATCGATTCGCCTGCTGCAGCTTTCCACGCTCGAATTGAGCCAGGAAGTCGAGCAGATGCTGGACGAAAATCCGTTTCTGGAAATGTCTGAAGACGCCGCCGTGCGGGAAGAATTTGGCGTTGAGCATGTCAACACACCGGTCAGCCAGGAAAATCAGGAGTTGGAGTCTGCTACTAATTCAATAGCTGCAAGCGCAGATGATTTAAGGGCTACAAGCCAAATTGATAGTCAAAGCAGCACCGACAGCAGTACTGACAGCAGTACCGACAGCAATAGCGAAAGGTCCTCCGAAGCTCCGCTGGAAGAAAGCTGGGACGGTGATGGCTCGGTCGAGACCGCGCCCGACGACGCCGAATGGGGTGGCGACGCACCGCCGCGCAAGAGTAACGGCGATGACAGCGAGACGGACGCTTCCGATCTGGCGCGCGGCCACGAATCATTGCAAGACCATCTGCACCGGCAGGCGCTCGGTCTGCGCTTGTCGGAACTCGACCAGGCGGCGCTGCATTTTCTGATCGAGTCTCTGAACGACGACGGCTACCTTGAAGACAGTCTGGCTTCGCTGGCTGCTGGCCTGGCGGGCGATGACCTGCTGCAGGCCGAAGAAGTCGAAGAGCGCTTTGCCATGGCGCTCAAACTGCTGCACCACATGGAGCCCGCCGGCGTCGGCGCGCGCCATCTGGCCGAGTGCCTGGCGCTGCAGCTGCTCGACTGCAGGGATTGCGAAGAAACCCGCGCCGCGATGGCCATGTGCAAACACCCGATGGAGCTGCTGGCCAAGCGCGACGTGAAGCGCCTGGCCTATCTGTGCGGATGCTCCGAGGCGGTGATCAAGGGCGCGATTGCCGTGATTGGCCGGCTCGACCCCAAGCCCGGCCGGCGTTTTGTCAATGTCGAGCGCAACCTCATCGTGCCCGACGTGATCGTCACCAAATCCGGTCGCGGCTTCAAGGTGGCGCTCAACCGTGACGTGATGCCGCGCCTGCGTGTACACGACATTTACGCCAACGTCTTAAAGCAGAACAAGGGCCAGGCCGGCCCGGCGCTGCAGCAGCGCCTGCAGGAAGCGCGCTGGTTCATCAAAAATATCCAGCAGCGTTTCGACACCATCCTGCGCGTCAGCAGCGCCATCGTCGAGCGGCAAAAAAACTTCTTCACCCACGGCGAGCTGGCCATGCGCCCGCTGGTGCTGCGCGAAATTGCCGATGAGCTTGGTCTGCATGAATCGACGATCTCGCGCGTCACCACAGCGAAATACATGAACACGCCGTTCGGCACCTTCGAGCTGAAATACTTTTTCGGGTCGGCGCTGGGGACGGAAACCGGCGGCAATGCATCGAGCACAGCGGTGCGCGCACTTATCAAGCAATTTATCGCGTCCGAGAGCCTGAAAAAACCACTCAGCGACAACCAGCTTTCCGAAATGCTGAAAGAGCAGGGCATTGAATGTGCGCGCCGCACGGTGGCCAAATACCGCGAGGCGCTGCGCATTGCTCCCGCGAATTTGCGTAAAGCGCTTTAGAGATGGCCCCCACCTTCGTTCACTTCGTGTAACTCTCTGCCCCCCGAGGGGGCCGCTGCGCCTGCGGTCTGGCAAAGCCAGTCCCGCGGCCGCTGTTTGCAAAGACATGACTCGATTCGCCTCAGCCGCCTTAATTTATGAACCAACTCCAACTTTTCTTACCCTGCGCAGCCGGCGTTGAAGCGCTGCTGGCCACCGAAGTCAAGCGCATTACCGGCATTGACGGCAAGGCCTGGCGCGCTGGCGTTCAGCTGCAGGGCTCGTGGCGAGATGCGCTGCAGCTCAATTTGCACAGCCGCCTTGCGCAGCGCGTGCTGATCGAGCTGCAGCACAACGCTTACCGCAGCGAGCAAGACCTGTACAACGCCGCTGCCAATGTGGCGTGGGAAATCTGGTTCACCCCGACTCAGACCTTCAAGGTCGAAATTACGGCTCAGCACAGCCCGCTGACCAGCCTGAACTTTGCGGCACTCAAAATCAAGGACGCGATTGCCGACCGCTTCCGGGCCAAGTTCGACGACGTCCGCCCCAGTGTTGACACGCGCTGGCCTGATGTGCGCGTGTATGTCCACCTGACGGTTGATACAGTCACCATTTACATCGACACCTCGGGCGAGCCACTGTTCAAGCGCGGCTGGCGCGAAGACAAGGGCGACGCCCCGCTGAAAGAAACCCTGGCCGCTGCGATGATTGCCGCCAGTGGCTGGGACCAGCAATGCAAGGATGGCGTGCCGCTGTACGACCCCTGCTGCGGCTCGGGCACGATTGCGATTGAAGCCGCGCAGATCGCCTGCAATATTGCGCCCGGCATCAACCGCCGCTTTGCTTTTCAAAAGTATTTGCCTTTTCAACCGCATGTGTGGGAGGGCCTGCTCGACCAGGCCGAGGCCGCGATCACCGAGCCTACCGCGCCGGTTTTTGGCAGCGATGTGTCGCACCGCATGGTCGATTTTGCCGAGCGCAACGCCGAACGCGCCGGCGTCGCCAACGCGGTGCAGTTTCGCGGCGGCGACGCGCTGCAGCGCATGCCACCCACGTCCGATGGATCGTCTGGCGTGATGCTGGTGAACCCGCCGTATGGTGAGCGGATCGATGTAGCGGGTGTCGCCGGCAGGCCCGCCATGCAGGCCAGAGACCAGCGGCGTACACCAACCGATTCATTTCAGGGCCAGCCGATTGACGAGTTCGGCCAGCCCCTTGCGCAAGACAGCGGTGATCACCGCGATTCGCGTGACGACGCCGGTTTTGAGCCATCGCGCAACCGTAGCGCCAACCCCGGCCGAGAACAAGCCCAGACCGAAGCTGGTGAGGCGGCGTCGGATTTCTTCCCGCAACTGGCGGCGCACTGGAAGAAGAACTACGCCGGCTGGACCGCCCATGTGCTCACGCCCGACCTGAAACTGCCCAACAAGATGCGCCTGAAAGAATCGCGCCGCGTGCCGATGTGGAACGGCCCGATCGAATGCCGACTTTTCCGGTTTGACATGGTGGCGGGGTCGGCGCGCAACAAACCTGCTGTCCCCAGCGAACCGAATTGAACGCCGAAGCGAAAAGCAGGCCCATTCCAGCGGGGGGAATCTCATTAGTCCTCGACACGAACATTGTTCTGGATGTGTTCGTGTTTAACGATGCGGCGTCGGCGCCATTGAAGCAGGCCCTCCTGGCCGGCGAAGTCCAGTGGCTGGCCACGCAGGCGATGCGCGACGAACTCGCCCGTGTGCTGGCCTATCCGCAAATCGTCCCGCGCCTGAAGTTCTACCAGCTGACGGCGGAAGACCTGCTGGTCACCTTTGACCAGCACGCCCGAATCACCGAAGTCCCCGCCAAAGCCAGCGTCACCTGCAGCGACGCCGACGACCAGAAGTTCATCGACCTGGCCGTTGCCCATCAGGCGCTGCTGCTGAGCAAGGACCAGCATGTACTTTCCATGCGAAAAAGGCTTCTAGCCCAGGGAATACGTGCGCAAGAAGCTATGTAATTAGTAGCGCATCAGGACCGCACAAGCGGTTCGGGTTTTCCCGGCATATCCTGCCAGCTGCCAGTCATAAAAAGCGCCCATACTTGGGGATTATTTCAACCAGCAGGAGACATCCCATGAGCCGTGAAGTTGTTGTAGTCAGCGGTGTGCGCACCGCCATTGGTACCTATGGCGGCAGCCTGAAGGACATTGCCCCGACCGATCTGGCCGCGCAGGTTGTGCGCGAGTCGCTGGCGCGGGCGCAGGTGAACGGTGCCGATGTCGGTCATGTGGTGTTTGGCCATGTGGTCAACACCGAGCCGAAAGACATGTACCTGTCGCGCGTGGCGGCCATCAATGGCGGCTGCGGCGAGGGCACGCCGGCGTTCAACGTCAACCGCCTCTGCGGTTCGGGTCTGCAGGCCATCATCAACGCCAGCCAGTCCATTTTGCTGGGCGATACCGACATCGCCATCGGCGGCGGCGCCGAGAACATGAGCCGCGGCCCCTATGCCAGCCTGTCGGCGCGATGGGGTGCCCGTATGGGCGACACCAAAATGATCGACATGGTGGTCGGCGCGCTGCACGACCCGTTCCACACCATTCACATGGGCGTGACGGCAGAAAACATCGCTGCCAAGTGGGGCATCACGCGGGAAGCGCAGGATGCAATGGCCGTCGAAAGCCACAACCGGGCCCAGCGCGCGACTGAGGCTGGTTACTTCAAGGACCAGATCATGCCGGTCATGCTGAAAAGCAAAAAGGGCGATGTGGCCTATGCCCTGGATGAGCATTTCCGCCCCAACTGCACGCTGGCCGACATGGCCAAACTCAAGCCGGTGTTCCTCAAGGAAAACGGCACCGTCACCGCTGGCAATGCCTCCGGCATTAACGACGCGGCCGCCGCCGTGGTGCTGATGGAAGCTGGCACCGCCAAGGCGCGCGGCCTGAAGCCGCTGGCACGTCTGGTCGCCTATGCGCACGCCGGTGTAGACCCGAAATACATGGGCATCGGCCCGGTACCCGCCACCCAAGCGGCACTGAAAAAAGCCGGCCTGACGGTCAAGGATCTGGACGTGATCGAGGCCAACGAAGCCTTTGCTGCCCAGGCCTGCGCCGTCACGCGTGACTTGGGCCTGGACCCGGCCAAGGTCAACCCGAACGGCTCGGGTATTTCGCTGGGGCATCCGATTGGCGCCACCGGCGCGCTGATCACGGTTAAAGCCCTCTACGAGCTGGAGCGCATCAAGGGCCGCTATGCGCTGGTGACCATGTGCATTGGTGGCGGCCAGGGTATTGCCGCAATTTTCGAGCGGCTATAAGGTCAGCCGCGTGGTGCGGGCGGCGCGGCTTGGATGGCTTACCCAGTTTGCGCGGCCTTCAATCCCAACGCCGTTCCGCGCCGCATGTCTATCCGCCGCAGCAGCGCCAGCCCGATGACGAAAAAACTGCCGGTGGCGAGGATGGCTAACCGGTGGTTGTTGGAAGTCAGCCAGGTCACCAGGCCGTAGGTGATCGGCCCGATGATCGCGGCCAGACGGACGGCGAAGGTCCACAAGCCGAAGAATTCGGCCAGCCGCGCAGCTGGAATTAGCATACCGGCCATCGCGCGGCCGCAGCTTTGCGATGAGCCCATCGCCAGACCGGCCAGCGCGGCGGCGAGCCAGAACATGGCGCGTGTTTCGGTGAATGCAGCGATCAGCACCATCCCAATCCACACCAGCAGCGTGACGGCCAGTGCACGCTTGTGGCCGAGCTGGTCTTGCCAGTAGCCGAAGGCAAACGCACCGACGGCGGCGGCGATATTGACGATGAACACCAGCGCCATCGTCTCGCCCTGCGAGAACTGCATCACCTGGTCGGCATACACGGCGGCCAGCGCGATGACCACCGCAATACCCGCCTGGTAGAACACGGCGCACAGCAGCAGGCGTCTGAAGTCGGTGTAAGGTTGTGCCTGGCGCCAGCTCTCAAACAAGGCCGCGTACGCTGATCGCCGCGACGACAGGGCGGTAGATTGCGGCCGGGCTCTTTCCTTCAACAGCGCAAACGTCACGCAGGCCGCAGCACCGTAAATAACAGCGGTAATCAGCATCGTGACCGGTACAAACTCAGCAGCAGTCTGCCCCTGCTTTTGCGCGTACAGCACATACGCCAGGCACAGGCCCAGTGCCAGCATGCCGCCGAAATAACCAAAGCTCCAGCCCCAGCCCGACACCTTGCCCATCGCCTCATGGCGCGCCAGCTCCGGCAAAAACGCGGCGGTGATGGATTCACCGACGGAGTAGAAAAAGTTGGACAAAACGATGGCCGCAACCGCCAGCCACAAGTCACCCCGCCCGGCCAGCGCCAACAAAGCGGTGGTGGCCACGCAGGCCACGGTCGCGATGATCAGCAGCCGCCGCTTGGCCGCATGCGCGTCGGCCCAGGCGCCTATCGACGGCATCAGCAGCAGCACCAGCAGGTTGGAAGCCGACAGCGCCAGCGTCCACGCCAGCGTGCCCCAGCCAGCACCCTGCGCCACCACGCCAATGAAGTACACGTTGAACACCGCCGTCAGAACGACGGTGGTGTAGCCCGAGTTGGCAAAGTCATACATCGCCCAGCCAAACACTTCGCGTTTGGCCACGCCGGGGTTCAGGGCCGAACTGTCAAAAAAAGCCATAAGTGAAAACCTTTGGTGAAAACCGGTTGAAGAGCCTGCAGCAAGCTGTCTTTATAAAAAGAATGGCCTCTGGCCCAGGTAATACCTGCGTAATTAGCTATTAAAACTATAGCGACCTCGCCTCTACAAAATCCAGCCAAGCGAGCTAGGTCCTCGCCAGCGCATCCGCAGCGTCAACGGCGGGCTCATCGCGTGCCTCCACCGCATCAGGCAGCAGGATGTCCAGTGGCGCACGCATGGCCGGCCCGGCGCGAAAACTGTGCGCGCTGGCCAGCGGCCAGTACTGGCGAAAGACTTTGTGCTGCTGGTCCAGCCGGCCCAGCAGCGCGCCGGGCTCCACTTTCAAGATCAGGTTACTCAGCAGCCGCACTTCGGTGTCGGTTACCCGCCGCACGATGTGGTGCGCGCTGACTTCCTGCGGGTGCAGCAAGCCGGCCGCCTGCACGATTTCTTTCAGTGCATGCAGCGTGCTGCGGTGAAAGCTGCGCACCCGCTCGGCCTTGTCAGGCACCACCAGTGCCTGCTGGCGCTGCGGGTCTTGCGTGGTGACGCCGGTGGGGCATTTGCCGGTGTGGCAGCTCTGCGCCTGAATGCAGCCCAGCGCCATCATGAAGCCCCGCCCGGCGTTGCACCAGTCGGCGCCGAGGGCCATCAGCCGCACCAGGTCAAACGCGCTGATGACCTTGCCTGCCGCGCCAATGGAGATGCGGCTGCGCAAGTTGACGCCGATCAGCGTGTTGTGAACCAGCAGCAGGCCTTCTTGCAGCGGCGCGCCGACATGGTCGCTGAATTCGACCGGCGCCGCGCCGGTGCCGCCTTCCGCACCATCAACGACGATGAAGTCGGGCGTGATGCCGGTTGCCAGCATCGCCTTGACGATGGCAAAACATTCCCACGGATGACCGATGCAGAGCTTGAAACCGGTCGGCTTGCCGCCCGAGAGTTGGCGCAAGCGGGCGATGAAATGCATCATCTCTGCCGGTGTCGAAAACGCGCTGTGGCTGGCGGGCGAAATGCAGTCGTGGCCTGCGGACACGCCGCGTGCTGCAGCAATCTCGGCCGTCACCTTGGGGCCGGGCAAGATGCCGCCGTGACCCGGCTTGGCGCCCTGGCTCATTTTGAGTTCGATCAATTTGACCTGCGGGTCGCAGGCGTTGGCACGAAAGCGCTCTTCGCTAAAACTGCCGTCGGCGTTGCGGCAGCCGAAATAACCCGAGCCGATTTCCCAGATCAGGTCGCCACCATGCACGCGGTGGTGTTCCGAGATCGAGCCCTCGCCCGTGTCATGCGCGAAGCTGCCCATCTTCGCGCCCTTGTTCAGCGCCAGAATCGCGTTGGCCGACAGAGCGCCAAAGCTCATCGCGGAAATATTGAAAACGCTGGCGTTGTAGGGCTGCGTGCAGGGCTGCAAAGAACGCGCAGCCTGCCCGCCACGCTCAGGATCGCCGCCAATCCAGATCCGGAAGTCGTGCGTCGGCAGCTTTGTC
>JANPFZ010000196.1:0-6416 GCA_031423655.1 Polaromonas sp. | reverse complement strand
TTTTGGCGCGCAGGCGCTACGCAAAGAACATCCTCGACTCATCACCTGCGACATCTCTGGCTACGGGGAATCCGGCCCACTGCACCAGCTCAAGGCATACGACCTGCTGGTGCAGGCCGAAAGCGGCCTGGTGGCTGTCAGTGGCGCGCCGGGTCCATGGGGCCGCATTGGCGTCTCGATTTGCGATATCAGCGCGGGTATGAACGCGCTGATCGGCGTGCAGCAGGCTTTGCTGCAGCGCGAGCGCACTGGCCACGGTAGCGGCGTGAAGGTATCACTTTTCGATTCAGCCGCCGAACTCATGGCCGTGCCCTATCTGCAGGCTCGTTACGGCACGGGCGCGCCGGAACGTGTTGGCTTGAAGCACCCCAGCATTGCGCCCTACGGCGCCTTCACCTGCAGCGAAGGCCGTGAGGTGGTACTTTCGATCCAGAACGAGCGTGAATGGTTAAGCTTTTGCAGGGTCGTGCTGGATGACGAAAGCATCGCGGCCGACCCACGCTTCGCCGGTAACCGCGCCCGCACACAGAACCGCATCGTGCTGGATGAGGCCGTGCAGGCGGTTTTTGGCCGGCTCACTTACGCCGAGGCGGTGGACCGGCTGACTGAGGCGCAGACCGCGTATGGCGCCATCAACTCGGTGCACGACCTGATCAGCCACCCGCAGTTGCGTACCCGTGAGATGAAGGTCGGTGGCCGGTCGGTGCAGGTGCCCGCTTCGCCCTTTGTGACCGAGTGGGACGACCCGGCCTTTCGCCCGGTCCCCGGCATCAATGAGCATGCAGAACTGCCAGTGCCGGCGCGCGTGACCGCAAACTGATTTCCACACGATGAGGTTGCAATTGTGCACGCACGGACCTGTGCGGGGGGCTTGGGAGATGGCCTCGTCCCTACCGCGAACCTTGAAGCCCCTCTGCGCGCTCAAGATGCCCAGGAAGCGTTCGGGTCGCGCGCACCAATAAGATGGTGCATGAATGCCAGCCTGCTGTTTGCCAAGCGACGCCGAATGTCCTGGTCGACTTTAATATCCAAGGATCCTTCTGCCGCAAACCCTTGCAGCTGACATTGAGACGCCCGCCATCCGTGCAAACATCGAGAAGGCCGGCATGACGGTTTTGGACGAGCCTCGCGCCACCTTCACAGCAGCCGTGAAGAGCGAACACGCCAAGTACCAGCAGATCATCAAGGAAGCGGGGATCAAGGACGAGCGATGGGCACAGACTCTGGTCGACGGACGCCTATCGCGGGCTGGATCCTTCTCTGCCTTTTAAAGCTATTCGATCAACCAGTCTTCCAGCGCAATCGTCCCGAGTCTGGAACTCAGATAGGGTGCCACCCAAAGCGCAAGCCTATTTGGCCAAGGCACGAAACCAAAAGGAGCTACCAGCGTCCCGGCGCTCAGGTCGTCGCGGACCAGCATTCGCGGTACATTTGCGATGCCAAATCCACACTTTGCAGCCTGGATAAGCAGATAGAAATGCTCAAATGAATCGGCGACAGTGATCCCGGTGATCGCGTGCCCGGATGTGCTGAGCCAGTCTGACCAGGCTAAAGGCCTCGTCTTGGCCACGAGCCAAGGAGCTCGAGCCAAATCCTCCACTGATTCAATGCGCGCCGACTGCAGGTATTCGGCCGTGCAAACCGGCCCAATCCACTCTGCCACCACATCCTTCATCGAGGCGTCCTTTGGGGGCGCAATGGTTGAGAGTCGAATCGCCAGGCTGATGTTGTCACGGGCAAAATCCACCGGGCCGAAACTCATGTTGAAGCGAAGTTCCACCATCGGATGCGCGTGCTGGGACTGCGCAATTCGCGGAATGAGCCAGTACATCATGATCGACTCTGGGCACGAAAGCGTGAGGGGCCCGGACATCAGATGCTCGATGCTGCCCCGTCTTAGATTGAAGGCTGACGACAAGCCTTCGGCCAGCCGGGCCCTTGTGGCGTTGGGTTGGTGGAATGCGCATTGGGACGAATCAACTGGATGCCAAGCGTCTCCTCAAGCGACCTGACATGTCGGCTGACAGCTCCGTGCGTGACTGAAAGCTCCTGTTCAGCTGCAGTGAAGCTGCAAAGCATGGCTGTTGCCTCGAAGGCGCGCAGCGAATTGAGGGACGTCTCGGTGTTTTCATGGGTCTACCTCCTTCCTATCGCTCAGGGTCTGAAGCGCACTTGGGAGATCGGGTTTTCCCTGAATAGCTGTAAGTTTTTTTCACAGTCAGAAGAAAGCATATCGTTTGATTGATCCGATTGTCATACGTACCATGTAAGCAGAATAAAGAATAAAAGCCAGACCACAGACATTCCGGCCGCTTGCCGCCAGCTCGAAAAATTCACACTAAAGTAGTTCGAAAAATGCCCAACCCAGAACCTGATCGCGCCGAGTTCACGGCTCGCTATTTCATAGAAAGCGCCGTGCCGATAGAGCAGGCGGCCGAAATCATCGCCGGCGAGCAATCGAGCGGAACCTTTATGTGTTTGCCTGGCGAAACCGATGCGCTCAAAAGCCGATCGCGTGCGCGCGTCACCCGCATCGAGACCCTGCCTGCCGTTCCGGAACCCTCACTGCGCAGTGCTTTTGTCGAGCGGCGGGCGCACCAGGGTGTCTTTCACCGAGCCGAAATCGAAATCGCTTTCCCCATCACCAACGTCGGCGCCAACATCCCGACTCTATTGGCTACGGTCGCTGGCAACCTGTTCGAGTTGGGCGAAATTACGGGATTGAGGCTGCTCGATCTTGGCATGGCGCCGGCCTACGCGCGGCAGTTCCCCGGACCTAAATTCGGCATCGATGGCACCAGAAAGAAAGCCGGAATTCACGGTCGGCCGTTGATTGGCACCATCATCAAGCCGAGTATTGGGTTGTCGGCCGGGCAGACCGCCGAGATCGTCGATGCCCTGTGTGCGGCAGACATCGACTTCATCAAGGACGACGAGCTTCTCGCCGACCCGCCATACGCACCCTTTACGGATCGGCTCAATGCGGTCATGCCGGTATTGAAGCGGCACGCCGACCGCCTCGGGCGCATGCCGATGTATGCCTTCAACATCTCGGGCAGCATCGACGAGATGATGCGCCGGCACGACGCGGTGCTGGATGCAGGAGGAAGCTGCATCATGGTCAGCGCGAATTGGGTTGGATTTTCGGGTGTGGAACATCTGCGCCAACACACCGAGCTGCCTATTCACGCCCATCGCAACGGCTGGGGCGCGTTCACGCGCCATCCGCAGCTTGGATTCTCTTTCGCCGCCTATCAAAAGCTCTGGCGTCTGGCTGGCGTTGACCATCTCCACGTCAATGGGCTTCGCAGCAAATTCTCGGAGCCGGACGATTCCGTCATCGCGTCGGCCCGGTCTTGCCTGGAACCCTTTGCCGACGTCGCTCCGGTCATGCCGGTGTTCTCATCGGGGCAGTGGGCAGCTCAGGCACCCGATCTGTACGCCAAGCTAGGCTCGACTGATTTGATGCACCTCGCAGGCGGTGGGATATTGGGTCACCCGGACGGCATCGCCGCCGGTGTTGCGAGCATGCGAGAAGGCTGGGACGCCGCCATTGCCGGGGTCAGCCTCGAAACATTCGCGCTGACGCATCCGGCGCTGCGACGGGCGCTCGCCCAGTTCGGTGCCACCTGATGCCGAAAAGCCGCAGCACCGAATCGCTTCGCCTGGCTTTCTATGGCGACGATTTCACCGGTTCCACCGATGCGCTCGAAGTTCTCGCCTTCGCTGGCCTTCGTTGCGCGCTGTTCCTTGATCCACCCAGCGCCGCGACGCTAAAGGAATTCGACAATTTTGATGCCATCGGAATCGCGGGCGACAGCCGCGGCATGTCGCCCGCAGAAATGGACGACAAGCTTCCGTCAATCTTCAAAGCCCTGGCTGATCTCAACCCGCCCATCGTCCACTACAAGGTCTGTTCGACGTTTGACAGTTCCCCGTCTATCGGAAGTATCGGCAGGGTGATGGAAATAGCCCGCCAGACCTTCGGTCCAGCGTTCATACCCATCGTGGCTGCAACACCGGCGCTGGCACGCTACTGCGTTTTTGGACATCTGTTTGCACGATCGGGAACTGACGGAAAAACGTACCGGATTGATCGGCACCCCATCATGAGCCTGCATCTGGTCACGCCGATGGACGAAAGCGACCTGACGCGACATCTGGCTCGTCAAACCACGCTGTCAATCGACAAGTTCGTGGTTGCCAATTTCGCAGGTGATCGCGTCGGTCTTGACGCACAGCTGGCGGCGCTAATCAGCGGCCGACCTGACGCCGTGTTGTTCGACGGGGTGACCCCGGCGCACATGCTAGAGGTCGGCCGGCTGCTGGACGCCCACGCGCGGCAACGTCAACCGGCGTTCGTTGTCGGCTCGTCCGGCGTCGAGTACGCGTTGACGCAGTGGTGGAGTACGTGCGGCCGAATAAAGGTTTCAAGCCGAAATTACGCGTCATTTTCCGCTGTAGATAAAGTCCTGGCGATCTCGGGCAGTGCCTCTGCACTCAGTGCGCTCCAGATTGACGCAGCGATCAAAGCCGGTTTCGCTGATGTGCAGGTTGATGCGAGCGCGCTGGTTGATGCGCATCGCTGGGAAGCAGCGTCGTCGAAGCTGGTCTCTGACGTGCTTGCGCTGTTACGGCAAGGTCGCAGCGTCATGATGCATACCGCGCGTGGCCCCGCCGACCCGCGCATTGAAGGCATGATTTCCTCGCTGGTGTCTCCTGGCACATCAAGAGAGCAGGCAAAACATGGCGGCGGCCGCTCGCTGGGAATGCGGCTCGGCCTGATCGTCGAGGCCATCTTGCTGGCAGCGCCCTTGCGCCGACTGGTGCTGTCTGGTGGCGACACGTCGAGTCAAATTACCCGGGTGCTGGCGCCTGACGCCCTCGAGATCGAGGCACGCCTGGCGCCTGGCGCACCACTTTGCCGAGTCATTTCGAAGCAGCCGCATCTCAGCGCCTTGCAAATCGCGCTGAAGGGCGGCCAAATGGGCGACGAGACCTATTTCGTCAAAGCGCTGCAAGGCACCGTCTGAATGCATGTGTGCGGTTGTAGGCCGTTAAATTTTCGCGTTTTCCCGACGAAGTCGTGGCATGGATCAATCGGATTCTCCGACCACAATTACTTCAACTTGACCAGCTAACTATTTAACTACCCAGGACCAAAATATGGACAGCAAACAAGCAATCAATCCTCGTGTGGCCGTGGTGACGGGTGGCGCAATGGGTATCGGGGCTGAAGTATCCGAGCGATTGGCAAAAAATGGCTTGACGGTATTGGTGGCCGACATTGACGAAGCTGCCGCCCACAAGATGGCCAATCAGCTGTGCGACAAGGGTTGGGCTGCGGCGCCTCTACCGATGGATGTGGGACAGCCCGAATCCATTTCGGCTGCATTTTTTGAGCTTGAAAAAAAGTACGCGCGCTGCGATGTTCTGGTCAACTGTGCAGGCATTGCAAAAGTCTTCCCCTTCCTTGAGTTTCCGCTTGAAAACTTCGCTGCGACGATGAACGTCAACGTCACGGGGACTTTTCTGTGCAGTCAACATGCGGCGCGTTTGATGGTAAAAAACCGCTGGGGACGAATTGTCAACATCGCCTCGGTTGCGGGCATGCGTGCCGTTGGAACGGGGCGGACCGCTTACGGCACATCGAAGGGTGCAGTCATCAGTTTGACGCGCCAGATGGCCGTTGAGCTGGCTGAGTTCGGCATCACCGCGAACGCGGTTGCCCCAGGTCCGGTCGACACCCCCATGACGCAAGTGCTTCACACGGCAAAATTTCGTGAAGAATATTCGCGCGCGATCCCGATGAACCGTTACGGCACGACAGCAGAAGTTGCATCGGCTATTTTGTACCTTGTGTCCGAGGAGGCTGCTTATGTCTCGGGCATCGTGATGCCAGTCGACGGGGGCTTTCTCGCTTCAGGCGCTCGCGGAATTTAAGGGAAGCGCAGAGCAGTTGCCGCCTGGCACGATCACATCAAACGTACGCACTTTCGCTTTCGCTTTGCTGAAGCGCCGCGTTTTTAGACCACCCCTATTTGAAGCACAAACATGTTGTTGAAAAACCAGGTTGCCATCGTGACCGGAGGTGCCTCGACTCGGGGCTTTGGTTGGGCTACCGCCAAATGCTTTGCCGACGAAGGTGCCCGCATTGTTATCCTTGATCTTGATGCGTCTGCCGCACAGAGCGCCGCCACTGCAATCGGGAATCAGCACCTGGGCTTTGCGTGCGATGTACTCAATGAAACCGCGTGCCAGGCTATCGTGTAAAAGGTCATTTCAGACTTGGGACAAGTTGACATTTTGGTGAGCAACGCCGGGGTGAGCCAATCCTATCGACTGATGGACAGTTCACAAAGCGACTATGACCGCGTCATGGACGCAAGCGTGCGAGGAGCCTACAACATGTCGCG
>JANPFZ010000195.1:0-4770 GCA_031423655.1 Polaromonas sp. | reverse complement strand
GAGAAAAAATCAGCGGTGGCGAGTGGCCCCATGCCGCCCAAAATTCCGATCATGTCCGTCGCGCCTGTATGTAACGTTTTAAACCGGCTGCAGATCCTGAAACGCCTGCGTGTACGCGTACAGTGCGACCGCGCCGCCGGTGTGTACAAACACCACGTTTTCGCCCTTTTTGAAATGGCCCTTGCGGCACAAATCAATCAACCCGGCCATGCCTTTCCCTGAGTAAACCGGGTCCAGCAAAATGCCTTCGAGGCGGGCCAGCATCGTCACTGCCTCGACCATGCCGGGCGTCGGGATGCCGTAGCCGCCGCCGACGTAGTCACAGTTGGCCACCACGCTGTCGCGCGCCACCGCGCCCGGCACACCTAGCAGCTCGGCGGTTTTGACCGCCAGGTTAAAGACGTTGGTTTCCTGCGCTTCTTTGGCGGCGCGCACGCCAATGCCAAGTACCGGAATCAGGCTGCGTGTGCCCTGCAGGCCCGCGAGCAGACCGGCCTGTGTGCCCGCGCTGCCGGTGGCATGCACGACGCAGCTGACGTCGAGTCCGAGGTGGTTGAACTGCTCCACCATTTCCAGCGCGCAGACGACATAGCCCAGCGCGCCCAGGGGGTTGGAGCCGCCGCCGGGAATGATGTAGGGCTTGCGGCCCTTGACACGCAACTCGCCGGCGCGCATTTCCATCGCGACATTCATGTCGGAGCCGCCGGGCAACTCCCGCACATGGGCGCCGTAAAGATGATCGAGAAACACATTGCCCGAGTGCTTGTATTCATCGACTTTGGAGCCGGTGCGGTCTTCGAGCAAAATCTCGCACCGCAAGCCCAGCTTGGCGGCAATCGCCACCGTCTGGCGCGCGTGGTTGGACTGCGTCGCGCCCTGCGTGATGATGGTGTCGGCGTTTTGCGCCAGCGCGTCAGCCATCAAAAATTCCAGCTTGCGGGTCTTGTTGCCGCCGGTGCCCAGACCGGTGCAGTCATCACGCTTGATGTACAGGTTCGGGCCGTCCAGCGCTTGCGTCAGGCGTGGCATGAATTCCAGTGGGGTCGGGCCATGGGTGATGCGAATTCTGGGGAAGGTGCTGAGTTTCATGGTGTCGGTTTTTTTATAGAGCGGTTGAGAAGAAAAGAGCGTTAAGAAACGCGCTTGAAAATCGGCAAGCAAGCTGGCGCATCAGCTGGCACCCAACGATTTTTGCATCATTTGCGCAGGCCGCGAAAGGGGTGGCGGCAGCGTCTCCATGAAGGCCTCCAGCGCATCAATTGGAAGCGCCGCACAAAACAGGTGGCCTTGATAAGACTCGCAGCCATGCCAGGCCAGAAAAGCGCGCTGGGCCTCGGTCTCGACGCCCTCTGCAATCACGCCCAGCCCCAGGCTTTGCGCCAGGCCAATGATGGTGCGCGCAATCGCGGCGTCGTTCGGGTCGGTGAGCACGTCTTTCACAAAGGTGCGGTCAATTTTCAGCTGGTCCAGCGGCAGGTACTTCAGGTATGACAGCGCCGAGTAACCCATGCCGAAGTCGTCTATCGACAGCGTCACGCCAGCCTCTTTGAGCAGCCCCATTTTGGCGATGGTGATGTCCATGCCGGTGGCCAGCAGGCTTTCGGTCAGCTCCAGCTTGAGCCGGTTCGCGGGAATGCCGTATTGGCGTATCAGCTGCAGCACGCCTTCGACAAATTCAGGGTGGCGGAACTGGCGCGCGCTGACGTTCACTGAAATACTCAATTTTTCCGTGTTCGGGTTCGCAGCCCATAGCGCCAGCTGCGCGCAGGCCTTTTCGATCACCCATTGCCCCAGCGGAAGAATCAAACCGCCTTCTTCGGCCTGCGGGATGAACTCGTCGGGCCCCACCAGCCCGCGTGTCGGGTGCTGCCAGCGAAGCAGGGCTTCGACGCCGAGCATGCGTGCATCGCCGCCGACCTGGGGCTGGTAATGAAGCACGAATTGCTGGTCGTGCAGGGCCTCACGCAGCTGCGAGCTGAGCGTGGCATTTGCCGTTGCAGCGGCCTGCATCTCGGGGTCGAAAAAGCACACGGCGTTGCGCCCGGCCGCCTTGGCCTGGTACATCGCCAGATCGGCCTGCTTGAGCAAGTCGCCGATGCTGTGCTGCGTGAGGCTGAAGCAGGTGATGCCGATGCTGCAGGTGCCGTAGTAATCGTGGCCGGCCAGTTCATACGGGATGCTCAATGCAGCGCGTATTTTTTCACCGACCAGGCGGGCCGCCTCAGTTGCCGCGCCGGAGTCGTCGCCCAGGTCTTCAAGCATCACCACAAACTCGTCGCCACCGAGCCGGGCCACGGTGTCGCTGGAGCGCACCGAGGCAGCCAGGCGGGTCGCAACTTGCTGCAGCAGCATGTCGCCCCGGGCATGCCCCAGCGAGTCGTTGAGCACCTTGAAATGGTCCAGATCGATGAACATCAGCACGCCGATATGGCGGGCGTCAGCGTCGGCATTATCGTCAGTGGCCAAGGCTACTTTCAGACGGTCCATCAGCAGTTGCCGGTTGGGCAGCTGCGTCAGCGTGTCGTAGAAAGCCAGGTGCTCAATCTTGTTTTCAGCTGCCTTGCGTTCGGTAATGTCCCGCGCCACGGCAACCCAGTGGGTCAGACCCCGATTGAAATAATCGACCGGCACAATGTCCAGCTCGATCCAGTACAGATCGCCGTTTTTCTTGTAGTTGATCAGTTCTGCCCGGACCGGCTGCGCCTGCAGGAGTGCCGTACGAATCCGGTCGAGTTCCGGGCGCTGGGTTAATGCCCCCTGCAGCATGCGCGGTGCCTTGCCCAGCACTTCATCCCGGCTGTAGCCGGTGTGTTTTTCAAATGCGTCGTTGACAAAAACAATGCGTGGCCCGGGTGCGTCGATTGAGCTGGCTTCGGTGATCAGCACCATGTCATTGAGCCGTGAAATGCTGGTCTGCAACAGCAGCAACTGCTCCTGCGACTGCCGCAGGGCGGTCACGTCACGCAGGTAAACCGCCATGCCCTCTTCAAACGGATAGGCGCGCAGCGCGAGCCATTTACCCAGGCCGGGGTAGAAGTCTTCGAACTCCAGGTGCAGACCTTTTGAAAGCGCGTCCTGCATGTCCTGGTGCAGTCGCCCGCTGCTGCTGTCGTCAAGTTCGGTCCAGATTTTCTTGCCCAGCAAAGCGGCGCTTTTTCGGCGCAGCATGTATTCGCTTTCGGCGTTGAGGTAGGTGAAACGTCCCTGCCGATCCAGTGTCACAAACGCCTCCGAGATGCTGGCCAGCGTGGTGCTCAGGCGCATCGTCACGCTCAGTGACTCCTGCTCGGCGCGGCGTTTTTCAGCGATGTCCTGAATCACGCCATGCACATGGACGATGGCGCCCCCCGCATCGCGCAGCGCCTCGCCGACGCAGCGCACCATCAGGTGGTTTTCGCTGGCGGTGACGACTTGCGCTTCCACATCAAACGGCTGACCGCTGAGGACGCAGGCATCCAGGGCCAACTGCACTGCGGCGCGCGATTCGGGTGTGAAAAAGTCAGACAACCGTGCCAGGCTGGATGCCGCCTGTGGTGTCAGCTCCAACAGGCTGACCAGATTGGCGCTCAAGCGCGGTTTGCGTTCCGGCAGCTCGAGCGACCATGTACCGGTGCCGCACGCCCGCTCCATCAGGCCCAGCAGTTGGCTGGCTTGGCTGGTTGGCCCGGTTGCGTAACTGGCTGGCAAAGGGGTTGCTAGGAGGGCTGACTGGTTTGCGGGCATTGGTGATCTGGAGCGCGGAGGGCGGCCTTGGAAACGACGAGAAATGACGAGAAATGACGAGTATTTGATGCTTTAGCTTACCTTGTTGCAGCCAGATGGCGCATGAGGCTGCCATGAGCCTTGCAATGAGCCTGCGATGAACTACGCCAGTGGCGCACCGCCTTCTGCCCTTCGTTTCATCCTACAAATTTCAGCGCCTTTGTCCTAAAAATTTCGCTTACGCTGCGTTACTAAATGTGGTTCCGGTGGCAGCCGTGCCGGTGCGGGCAAGTCGGGAAATGAGGCGAGACCGGAATCGGAAATCGGAAAACAGGATATTTGGGAGCGTATGAGCCAAGCCAGCGACCATTTGAAAAACTGCGCCAGTGTCAGCGACGTGAAACGCGAGATACGGTCGCTGTGCGCGCGGTTCGGCAGCATCCTGCGTATTGATGTGCTGCTGGCTCGTCGCGATGGCACGCGTCAGGCCATGTGTTTCTGGCGCATGGAGTCGCGCGAACTCGAAGACGAAGTGATGAGCGAATTCGGCGTCGGGCGTTTTGGCGGCGATTTGGTGGTGATTGTCGATCTGGAACCGACAGCCGTACTTCAACCCATTCCGTCGTCATTCTTGCAATAACGGCGTCTTCAGCGCAAAAACCTGCGCTAGCCTCTACAAATATTGTGCAGGAAGCTATAAAAAACGTGGCCCATTGCGGGCGTTCCTGACGCGTCGCCTTGGCTATGCCAGTTGGACGACAAACTGTCTTTGTCAGCACCTGTAATAAATAATTTCGTTACCTCTCTTGCAACCCGTCGAACGTTTTCGCGTGCTGCAGACGTACCATCGGTTTTTTTCAAGGAATACACAATGGCAACACCGTTTTTTGGCAAGCGCGAAAATGAAACTCCGACCAACCTGCGTCACGGCGCACCCGGTGCTTACCCTAGTGGAACCAGCGCCAGTGGTAGCTCGCTGCAGTCGTCTTCGGCATCGGGCAGCTCGACCAGTGCCGCCAAACCGGTGTCCGACACAGTGCCTGCGGCTTCTACGACTCATTCGAGCAC
>JANPFZ010000194.1:0-4458 GCA_031423655.1 Polaromonas sp. | reverse complement strand
CTTCTGCGCCACCAGGCGGGCACTGGTTGATGGGCGCGCCCTGCAGCGCAATGGCTTCGGCGTAGGCGGCGCAGTCAGGGTAGCCACAGCGCGTGCATTGCGTTTGCGGCAGCGCCGCGCTGATGCGGTCTTTCAGTGGTGGTGGCGATTTTTGCACGGCAAGGCTGCGCGCGTTGAGGACGCGAATGCTGTGCGCCTACTGCTGGGCAGGGATTGACTTCACGCGCCGTCCGTCGGGCATGGTTTTGCTTGCAACCGGTTTCGGCAGGCTCAGAGCTTTGCCTGTAGGTACCGCAATAGCCAGCGCTTCGGTCATACCGCCAGAACGAAGAAAAATGTGAATGTAATGCAGTCCGTCACCCGTCGGCGTGATGGCCACCACATGCTCTGCAGACGGCACCGACTGCATGGCGATATTTCCCGGCAGGCCGCGCGCCATCTGCAAACCGGTGCCAGGTACGACCTCAATTGTCAGCGGGCGACCGGCTTCGTTGCCCTGGACTTTAAGGCGGACTTCGGTGGTGCTCCCGGTGGCGGGCGTGTCGAAAGCGTAGTCTATGCGCAGGCCAAGCGAGGTTTTTGATGTGCGAAGCGTGCCGGTCGTCGTGCCGCTGCGGCTGGCGCCGGATGCGGCGCTGGTCACAGTGCTGGGCACGCTGGATGTGCCAACGCCTGCGGGCGGCGCGCGTTTGCTTGCCGGATCTGCAGCGCTGTTGCGCTCGGTACTGGTGTGGGTAGCGCTGTCGGCACTGGCGAAGGGAGATGCAAGCACCAGGCCGGTCAGCAAAATGGAGGAGATAAGAACAGCTGTTGTCATGGCAAAAATTCCGGTGTGGCGCCCTGGCTGCTGACGATCACTGAATCGTGAGGCTAAAGCAGCTGGCGGACAAGTTGAAGTTGGTAATAACCAGCACGTAGTCACCGGCGGTCAGGCTGGCATTGACGGTTTCGGTACCCGGAACATGGCCATTGGCCTGCAAAAAATTGCCCCGGCGGTCGTACAGCACAAGGTCAGGGTCGCCTGATCCGCCGCTGGTCTGCGTAACGCTGACGGTGCGGGCCCCGGACTGCGCCAGGCTAAAACGCACATATCTAAACTCACCGGCTTTGTTTCCATGGCGCAATGGATCGGCTGCGCTGTCGACGCAGATATTGCCCAGCGTGCTGCCGAGTGCGCCATAGCTCAGGTAGATCGGGCTGATATTGGTCAATGCTGGTGATCCGAAATTCGTTTCGTTTTCGGCATAGGGCGAGGACGGCAGTGCGATGCTCTGCGTGCCCAAAATGGCGGCTATCGTGTTTGCCGCCGCCGGATTGTCATTGGCTAGCGCGCGCGCGTAGGAATGAATACTGACGAGCGCGGCCGACCGCGTCAGGCCATTTTTCAGGGTGTTCCACACCGGCGTGAAGCCAATCGCCGGTGAATTGCTGAAGTCCCAGAACATCTTCTGCACGCTGGCTTCCTTGAACCAGCCCGGATTGGTGTTATCGCCCTGAGACACGTTGAAACTTAAGCCGCCGACCTGGTTGCGGCCGTTCGTATCGGCATACACCGGGTTGGCCAACGCGATGCCCGACCACGCATTGCCCCAGCCCTCGGAAAATGCAACCCGCATGTCGAGCCGGTCGCTCTGCCCGTGAAGACCGCCGACCGAGTCATCGCGTGAAAATGCGCTTTGCAGGTAGTGACCAAATTCGTGCGCCAGGACGTGACGGTCGTATTCGTCGGTGTCGTTATTGGCGAAGCCGAGGATGTAGATTTGCCGCGTGGGCACGCCATTGCTGTTGGAGCCAAAGGCGAAAAAACTGGTGCCAATTTGTCCAAGCGCCTGTTGTCCGCTGGAGGCAATGTTGTTGGGGCTCCAGTTCAGCTCCAGCGGCGGGAAGGCCACAGCCGTGTCGCTGGCAATCACTTTTTGCGCAGCCTGATAAAGCGTGTCAAGAATGGCGAAAGGGCCGGCCGCCCGCTGGGCGTTGTCATAGGCCGTACCGGTCCAACCCGAGCCAGCGTTGAGGTTTTGTGTCAGCGTGGGGGCCGTGCCGCTGCCGAAAACGGCGCCGTCAGTGGCCCATTGGGCGCCGCCATCGGTGTTGTCGACAACCGTAAACGGTGCCGTACTGGAGCCAATCGAGTTCATTTTTGCCAGGGCGCGAATAAAAACCGATCGGTTGTTGGGAGCGACCAGCGTGTAGTCGCCCGTCGCATTGGTCGCTGCAGTCGTCAGCACTTGGCCGGTATTGCAGTCGATCGCCTCGACTACGACGGCGCGGGCGGGTTGCCTGGCTGTGGCCGCGTAGTTCAGCTGCGGCTGGGTGCCGTTGACAACGACCGGCACCAGGTCAAACGTGATTTTGCCGCTTACCGTTGTCGATGAGAAAGCGCTGTTGCCTAGATTCACACAGCTATTGCCACCGCCACCGTTACCGCCACCGCCGCCGCCCCCGCAGGCCACCAAAGCCAGACACAGGAAAAAGCAAGCTGCCGTGTTCTTCAGGAATTGCATCTCATGACCAGTCAAGACAGTGTTTCGGGGCTGCCACCAGGAGCCAGACAGACGCCGCATTGCCGGGCGCCGTTCATTGTGCCTGCGGGGATGTACGCGATGTTGCTCGGTGCATCCCAGTGTCGCTGCCCGACCCTCAAGCAGACTGGCTTGAGGGGAATTCCCGTTATTTTGCCCGGGCCGTCTTGCGGGCAGCGGGTTTTGCCGGCGAACTCGATGCGACCGCGCGGGCTGCACGAGCTACCGGCTGTGGCGCTGGTTGTGCAACCGGCTTGCGGACTGGTTTTTTAACTGGCTTCTGGACTGGCTCAAGGACTGGTTTAAGGACTGCCTTCGGCGTCGGCTTCACCATAACAGCAACCGCTGGCGTTTTCTCTGGCGCTATTGTTTTAATAGCTGCTGGCGCAGGTATCTTCTGGTCTGGAAGGTGATTGTTCTGAAGAATGAAGTCCTTGACAGTTGGATACACGACATCGCGCCAGCGGCGACCGGCAAAGATGCCGTAGTGGCCCGCACCCTTGACTTCAAGGTGCTTTTGCAGCGATTTCGGAATGTTGTAGCAAAGGCCGTGCGCAGCCTCGGTCTGGCCTGAACCCGAGATATCGTCCAGCTCACCCTCAATCGTGAAGTGGGCGGTGGTGGTGATATCTTCTGGACGTACTTTCTCGATTTTCCCGTCAAGGCCTTTGACTTCCCAAGTGCCGTTGACGAGTTTGAATTCCTGAAACACGGTCTTGATGGTGTCCAGGTAATACTCGGCGTCCATGTCGAGCACAGCGTTGTATTCGTCGTAGAACTTGGTGTGGGCCTCGGCGCTGGCATCGTCACCCTTGATCAGGTCCTTGAAGTAGTCGTAGTGGCTGGTCGCGTGACGGTCGGGGTTCATGGCCACGAAACCGGTGTGCTGCAAAAAGCCCGGGTAGACGCGACGGCCGGCACCGGCAAAGTTGCTCGGCACGCGGTAGATCACATTGTTTTCAAACCATTCGTAGCTTTTGTTCATGGCCAGGTTGTTGACCGCCGTTGGCGACTTGCGCGCATCGATAGGGCCGCCCATCATGGTCATCGAGAGCGGCGTGGTCTCGCCGCGTGAGGCCATCAACGAAATAGCCGCGAGCACCGGCACGGTCGGCTGGCACACGCTGATGACGTGGCAATTGCCATAAATGCCCTGCAGGTGGCGAATGAATTCCTGCACGTAGTTGACGTAGTCGTCCAGGCTAAAGTTGCCATCTGACAGCGGCACCGTGCGCGCGTTTTTCCAGTCGGTGATGTAGACCTTGTGGTCTTTCAGCATGGTTTTGACGGTGTCGCGCAGCAAGGTGGCGTAGTGGCCTGACAAAGGTGCGACGATGAGCACTGCAGGCTGGCCCTTCAGGGCAGTCAGCGTGGCCGGGTCGTCGGTGAAACGTTTGAAGCGGCGCAGTTCGCAAAAAGGCTTGTCCAGTTCGATGCGCTCATGAATGGCGACGCTGGCGCCTTTGACATCAACCGCATGAATGTCGAAAGCCGGCTTTTCGTAGTCTTTGCCCAGGCGGTAGATCAGGCTGTAGCCGGCTGCCACTCGCTGCGCAAGCGGGCTCTGCCCGGCCGCAGAATGCGGATTGCTGTAGAGCTTGGCGGCTGCCTGCGCAAAGTCAACGAAGGGCTCCATCAGCATGCGCTGGGTTTCATAGACTTGATAAAGCATGGGATAAACCTTTGTGTGGTGCAGGGTGGACAATTTGGGACGGACAGCGCTAAAGGGTGTTTTTATGCTGCACTGCAGCAATATAACATTTACGGGCCTTGAGCGCTTGGGGATAACCACCAATTTGTGAACTTCGCTTACAAGTGTTCGGCTCTTTATCCTACATTTTTTTCGGAAAACTAACATGTCTCTTACAGCAGATTTCACGGCGCTTGACCGCGTCGCCTCGCTCCAGAAATCAGACCGTCTGCCGGTTTTGTTTCT
>JANPFZ010000193.1:0-12935 GCA_031423655.1 Polaromonas sp. | reverse complement strand
TTCCCAGCCGAGCGCATGAACCACATCACCGCCAATACGCTGCTGAAAACGCTGGAAGAGCCGCCCGGCGCGGTCAAATTCATTTTGGCCACCGAAGCCGCGCACCAGTTGCTGCCCACCATTCGCAGCCGCTGCATCGGCCACATGATGGTCTGGCCGCCTTTTGACGAAGCGCTGGCCTGGTTGCAGGCGCAAACCGCTGCACAACCGGCAAGCGATGCGTCCGCGAAAACCGCACGGCCGGCGAAAACACCGGACGCTGCCGATCTGCAAACCCTGCTTGCAGCGGCTGGCGGTCGACCTGCCGACGCGCTGGCCTGGGCTCAAAGCGCTCCGCCCGCCGACGCCGCAAGGGATTGGCAGTCGCTGCCCGTTGCCATGGCGCGTGGCGATGTCAACGCGCTGACTGGATTTGCACCTGGTGAGGCGGTGGTCGCGCTGCAAAAGCTTTGTCACGACGCGCTGGCCATGAAGATGGGCGCGGTGCCCCGATTTTTCAGCGCCAAAGACATCGCTGCAGTGAGTGCAACGCGGCCCGGACCTGCAGCCAAAGAAAACCCGTCAGGCGCAACCAGCGTACAAGCGCTTTCCCAGTGGGCCAAAGAGCTGGCGACTATGGCCCGTACCGTAGAGCACCCTTACAACCCGGGGCTGATGCTGGAATTTTTGGTCAGCCGCGCTGCGCTGGCGCTGAACGTGAAATGATGACGCTTTGAACAGGGCTTTGTAAAGACTCTGGACGTGCCCTGCTGACAGACTGAACGGCAACCGATAAACTTGGGCTCATGAGTAATACGCTGCCCGCCAGACTATCCTCCTCCAACACCATTGCCCGTCCCAGCGTGGTGCAACTGGCGATCAAGGAAAAAGCGGCGCTGTACGCCGCCTACATTCCCTTGTTCAGTGAAGGCGGCATGTTCATTCCGACCGCACGGGACTACAAGCTCGGCGACGACGTTTATGTGCTGCTCACTCTGCCGGAAGACACCCAGCGCTACCCCGTGGCCGGCAAGGTCGCCTGGATCACCCCGCCGAAGGCCGCCGGCAACCGCACGCAAGGGGTCGGCGTGCGGTTTCCGTCGGACGAGAAGTCTCGCCTGCTGAAAATCAAGATTGAAGAAATTCTTGGCGCGCATCTGGCTTCTGAACGGCCAACGCAGACAATTTAGCGCCATATCGCCATAGCTCGTCGATGCTTGCCCGGATTGCGGCGGGCCTGATTTTTTCAATCCGCCTGGTGCTTTAGCACGCTACTATTTTAATAGCTTCTTGCGCACGTATCTATTGGGCTAGCGGGACTTTTTATTTCTAATTGTGGCTTGACAGGGTCTTGATACCGATTTATTCCGCCTCTTTCCAATTCGACCATGTTTACCGATTCGCATTGCCATTTGAGCTTCCCCGAACTGCAGGCGCAGATGCCGCAAATCCGCGAGGCGATGCAAGCGGCGCAAGTCGAGCGCGCCCTGTGTATTTGCACCCGGCTGGAAGAGTTCGAAGCCGTGCATGCGCTGGCGACCACTTATGACAATTTCTGGTCAACCGTCGGGGTACACCCAGACAACGAAGACGTGCGCGAGCCCAGCGTTGAGGACCTGGTTCAGCGTGCGGCCTTGCCCAAAGTCATCGGCATCGGCGAGACGGGGCTTGACTACTACCGATTGGGCGAACGCACTGTGGCCGACATGGAATGGCAGCGCGAACGCTTTCGGGTGCATATCCGCGCCGCCCGTCGGTGCCAGAAGCCGCTGATTATTCACACCCGCAGCGCCTCGGCAGATACCCTGGCGATTTTGAAAGAAGAGGGTGAGGGCGCAAGTGGTGCGGCGGGTGAAGCGGGTGAAGCGGGTGAGGGCCCCCGTGTTGGCGGCGTTTTCCACTGCTTTACCGAAACCCGTGAGGTCGCCCGTGCCGCGCTGGATATCGGTTTCTACATCTCGTTTTCAGGTATTTTGACTTTCAAGAACGCTACCGACCTGCGCGAGATCGCCACTTTTGTGCCGCTGGACCGGCTGCTGATCGAAACCGATAGCCCGTATCTGGCGCCGGTTCCTTATCGCGGCAAGACCAACAACCC
Source organism: Polaromonas sp. (assembly GCA_031423655.1). Lineage (GTDB taxonomy): Bacteria > Pseudomonadota > Gammaproteobacteria > Burkholderiales > Burkholderiaceae_C > Polaromonas. The sequence continues at coordinate 10,858 of JANPFZ010000193.1, read as the reverse complement.
GTCTTATGTGCCCTTCGTGGCCCGGAAAATCGCCGAACTCAGAGCCCAGCCGCTGGAGTTGATTGCAGCGGCCACCAGCCGTAATTTTGAACACCTGTTTAAAGGAGTTTGCGTTGAAACCCACTCTAATCAATTACTTTAAGAATGCTGTATACCTGCTTGTTTTTACTGGATTTAGTACGGTATACGCCGGATCGTATGATGATTTTTTCCATGCCGTGTTGAACGATCAGCCTGGGCCTGTGAAGCGGCTTCTGGCCCGTGGGTTTGATGCCAACACGCTCGACCCGAAAGGCCTGCACGGGCTTTATATCGCGCTGCGCGAGCCTTCTTTGCAGGTGGCACAGGTGCTGGTCGAGTGGCCCAAAACCGACGTCAATATCCTCAACGCTAAGGATGAAAGCGTCTTGATGCTGGCCGCGCTTAAAGGCCACGAGCAAATCGCGGAAAAGCTGGTGAAACGCGGCGCCGACGTGAACAAGACCGGCTGGGCGCCGCTGCATTACGCCGCCAGCGCCGGAAACGTGCCGATCATCGCAATGCTGATCGAAAACAGCGCTTACATCGACGCTGAGTCTCCCAACGGCACCACCCCGCTGATGATGGCCGCGATGTACGGCACGCCAGAGGCAGTCAAGCTGCTGCTTGAGGAAGGTGCGGATCCCACGCTGAAAAATGTCCAGGGTCTGACGGCGCTGCAGTTCGCTGAACGCGCTGTCCGGCCCGATGCGGCTGAAATGCTTGCCGCGGCGATACGAAGCAAGCGGGCAACCGGGCAGTAATGATAGAGACGGAGCGAGGTCTGAGGGGCCGGTAGCTTGCCTAAAGCTTGTCAGTTGTCATATTCCACGATGTATATTATGTTAAGTTAGCTTCGGACTGTCGATAAAGTGCCGGTCTGGACTTTGGCTTCGGCGATTCCCACATTCCGCTGTAGGACCGGGCAGTTTTATGCTGGCTCACATCCTGCGGACGGGCACACTAAAGCCATGGACAAGTTAACGACCAGGCCGCACAACGCAAGCTGTGTGCTCTCGCATAGCGCATGGACGGCAGCTGTTGCGCTGATTATTTGTAGCGCAGCGGTTTGGGGTCAGGCAAATGTTTCAGCGCCCATGGACGCTGCAGCCTTGCTGCAAAAAAACGTCGACCTCAAAAGCCAGCTTGCGGGCAGCCCGTTTCGCAGGCCCCTTGTTCTTGAATCATCGGAAAGTTCAAATAGGGTCGATGGGACTGTCTACGCCGTGCTCGAATCTCCATTTACAGCCGTTAGCCGCACCTTTAAAAGCCCCGAGCAATGGTGTGAGATCATGATTTTGCATCTAAACACCAAGTATTGTCGGCCTGACGGGAACATGGCGCCTACCCGCTTCCAGGTCAGCATTGGCAAGAAGATCCCACAGCAGCTCAGCGATGCCTTTGCGCTGGATTTCGGGTACGAAATCACGTCGGACAGTTCCAGCTATTTGTCAGTGCTACTAAGCGCTCCGAAGGGGCCGCTCGGTACCAGCAATTACAAGATTGAGGTGCAGGCGGTTCCGCTTCCCGAAAACCGGACCTTCATGCGCCTGCATTACGCGTATGGATATGGCGTGACAAGCCGGGTGGCGATGCAGGGTTATCTGGCTACCATCGGTGCCGGAAAAGTCGGCTTTACCCAACTCAATGACGGGCAGAAAACCGATTACATCGGTGGCATGCGCGGAGCCGCAGAACGCAACATCATGCGTTATTACCTGGCCATTGAGGCGTACCAGGCATCCCTTGCAAGGCCGGTTGATGAGCGGCTGGAGTCAAGGCTGAAGCACTGGTTCGACGCCACTGAAGAGTATTCCCGGCAATTGCACGAGGTTGACAAAGCCAGCTACCTGGTCATGAAAAAGGACGAACACAAAAGACAGCAGGCGGCACAGATTCAAAACTAGACACAGGTCTTTAGTTTTCGGGCGATGCTGCACGCACCGGCATGTGATAGCCCGGTTCGCGAATCGGGATCGTCGGCTCTGCCGGTGGCGGCTGGTCGATTTCTGGTGGCTGATCTCGCCCCAGAGGCGTATCCAGTGGAGGAATTTCGGTCGGAATAGAGGTGCCAGGGGCGGGCTCTGGCACTGAAGCGGGGTGGTTCATCTAGCTTGAGTTTCCAGTGATTCCGTCAAGGCATCACTTGCGCTTTTAGCTTGTGGCATTGGGCTGCGCAGTAATTTACCAACGCGTCAATTTCAGTGGACTTGTCGAATACAGCATCGACACCCAGCTGCGCGCAGCGGAGGCGCATTTCGGTGGTGGGGTAGTTGCTGAGTACGACCATTTTCTGCCGTTCGTCTCGCCGTCTGCAAGCTGCCAGTATGCCAAGTCCGCTGCCCTTCTTGAGGAACAGATCGACAATCGCAAGATCCCACTGTTCAGCATGACTGTTCAACCATTCGGCGCCCTCCTCTTCGGAGTCAGCCATTCCAATTGCTTCGACAGGCGCAAGTTCTTCAAGCGTGCTGACCAAATTCTCAAGAATGATGTGGTTGTCTTCGACTAAAAATGTTCTCATTTTCATGACGTTCCTGCTCTGCGCGAGGTTGCCACGCATCCATGGGACTGTTAAGGCGATCGGTATTCGATGGCAGCCATCTAAGTCTGTCATCAATAACAAGTTAAACCCAACACCTTTACGGCTTTGACGGAAGTGCCATCGCGGATATGTAGGAGAAGGCGCTATTGCCCACAGGCGCTACCAAATTCGTGCTTCATCGGAATGGGTGCTTGGCGGATTGGCGGTAAGCGATTTCTTACGTCATCTGCGGCCCCCCCTTACAGACGACGTGGGCACCGGGCTACCCTGATTTAAACGACCCCGCGGTACCGTTGTGCAGGGGCAAGGAATGCGAGGCCCAGCTTGGCAAAACCTGGTCAGCCCTCGCTTACTCGTCGCGCTTGCAACGGTTTTTCTTCCAACTTTTTTTTCTTCATGAAAAACCAGAACTTCGCCAGTGACGACGTCTACTCTTCTGCTGATTGCGGGGAAGGCCGGTCATTTGACATGCTTTCGCGAATCCTGGTGACCTTGATATGCGCATCAGTCATTTTCTTCGCACTTTTATTCTTTCCCGTGGAGTTCTCCCCTTTGATGGAAAAGTTGCTGGGATGGTGCGTGACTGGTTTGGTGGGAGTTCTGGTGTCCATCGTAGTCGTCGGCTTGATTGAGCAGCTTGCAGACTGACCGCATTTGCCATAGCGCCCTTACCCTGCCCCACTTATCTAGACGCCCCACCCGGCTTTTTCACTTTATTCAAGGAATCTCAATGTCGGCATCTCGGCGCAGAAATGGCAGCACTTTAAAAACTACGGATGCAGCAGTAGATAAAAAAGCGCAGCTGGAGGAGTTTACCCAGAGCAGCGTCGGACCATTGACAAGCAATCAGGGTCTACAGATCCCGGACAATCACAATTCGTTAAAGGCCGGTTCGCGGGGGCCAACGCTGCTGGAAGACTTTATCCTCCGGGAAAAAATTACTCACTTTGACCATGAGCGAATTCCCGAGCGCGTTGTGCATGCCCGAGGTTCTGGTGCCCATGGATACTTCAAGGTCTACAAGCCAATGGTGCAATACACCAGTGCCGGTTTTTTGCAGGACCCTTCAGTGGAAACGCCGGTCTTCGTTCGGTTCTCCACTGTTGCCGGTTCCCAGGGGTCGGCTGACACCGTCCGCGATGTTCGCGGATTTGCGGTGAAGTTCTACACCAGCGAAGGTAATTACGATTTGGTGGGAAACAACATTCCGGTGTTTTTCATTCAGGATGCAATCAAGTTTCCAGACCTGATTCACGCCGTCAAACCCGAGCCGCATCACGGCATGCCGCAGGCGGCGAGCGCGCACGATACGTTCTGGGACTTCGCATCGTTGATGCCGGAGTCAACTCACATGTTGATGTGGACGATGTCGGATCGCGCCGTACCGCGTAGCCTTCGCATGATGGAAGGTTTTGGCATTCATGCGTTTCGCTTCATCAATGCGCGTGGCGACAGCCATTTCGTTAAATTCCACTGGAAGCCAAAACTGGGCGTACACGGCCTGGCGTGGGATGAAGCGCAAAAAATTGCCGGCAAAGACTGCGACTTCCATCGGCGGGATTTGTGGGAGGCCATCGATAGCGGCAATTTTCCTGAGTGGGAACTGGGCGTACAAATTGTCGACGGTGGCAAGGAAGCTGAGCTGGGGTTTGACATGCTGGACGCAACCAAGCTTATTCCGGAGTCGCAGGTGCCGGTGCAGATCATAGGCAAAATGGTTTTGAATCGAAACCCTGATAACTTTTTCGCTGAAACCGAGCAGGTGGCCTTTCATCCCGGGCATCTCGTGCCGGGCATTGATTTTTCCAACGATCCGCTACTGCAGGGTCGCTTGTTCTCGTATACCGACACGCAGCTGTCACGGCTCGGTGGCGCTAATTTTCACGAGATTCCGATCAACCGGGGCGTCTGCCCGATGCACAATTTTCAGCGTGACGGCATGCATCGCCAGACGATCAATAAAGGCCGGGTCGCCTACGAACCCAATACGCTGGGCAACGGCACCGAGTTCAGGGTCGATGGCTCGGCCCAAGGCTTTCAGTCGTTCGCAGAACCCCTGGAGTCGTCGACAAAAATCCGGAGCCGAAGCCCTTCGTTCGACGACCATTTTTCCCAGGCCGCACTGTTCTGGAACAGCCAGAGCAGCGCCGAAAAAGACCACATCGTCGCGGCTTTTCGCTTCGAGCTTTCCAAAGTTGAAGTTGCGGACATACGTCAACGCGTGGTGGACAACCTGGCGCACGTCGATTCGAAACTGGCAAGCCGTGTAGCCGCTCCGTTGGGCGTTAATCCGCCCGACCCGAAGGCGGCTGCCGGTCGACTGGGTTTTCGCGACTACCGCATCACCAACAAAGTTGACGAGGATGCAGCGCTGCGCATGGTTGGTCGCCCCGGAGGCACCGTTGCGACGCGAAAAATAGCCATCATGGTTTCCGACGGATTTGACTACCCTGCGGTCAAGCGCCTCCAGCAGGACCTGGCGGACGCCGGCGCTATCTGCAAAATACTGGCTCCGACTCTGGGCACCGTCAACACGGCCAGTGGAAAGCAGATTCCGATTGATCACACCTTTACCAACATGCCGTCCATCATGTTTGATGCCGTGCTGATCCCAGGGGGTGCTGACAGCGTGACTGCATTGTGCGGCATGGGTGAGGCGGTTCACTTCGTGCTGGAGGCGTACAAGCATTGCAAGACCATTTGCGCCGTGAACGAAGGCGTGCAGCTGCTGGCGACCCTGGGCTTCAGTCATGGCAAAAATCCGGATGTCATTTTTGTTCCAACGCCAGGCGTCATCATCTCTGATATCCGCAAGGTGCTTGACGGCCAGGCAACGCTGGATTTCACCAGCGCCCTGGCTTTGCACAGACACTGGGACCGCATCAACATAGACGCCATTCCAGCGTAGGTGTGCAGGCTACGGGTACGCTACCAGTGATCGGCGACCCCCTGCAGGATGCCATCACCGTCAGCTATTAATTTTGGGAGTCTTTGAACGAGAGCGCTATCCTGGCGGAGATCGAGCTACCAGCGGTTTGAAGCTTGAAGCGAACCGTTGGCACAGTAAGGTCCTCAAAAGGCGCTCCGAGGGCAATTTCTCCGTCAGCCATCAGAACGCATTCCTGCCTGCGCAGGGCCAACACCGCTCTGGTGTCGGCAAAGCGCACCCAGGTGCCGTAACTGCTGACGTCTTCGACGTAGAACTTGCCAGCCCGGTACTCAATGTTGGCATGCCGCCTCGACACCCGCGGGTCTTTCACAACAAATTGGGCATTGCTGTCCCGGCCTAAAAAAACAGGTAACTGCTTTTGCGGGAACGCCGTGTGCGTGTCAAGCCAGGACAGCTCAATTTCGGGCTGAGCGCCAAATTCCCGTAAGTCGGGTGTCGATTCTCCGAGCGCTGCGCGAATCGTCATCAACTCTGACAGGACTTCGGCTTGCCATTCAATTTTATGAACAACACAGGCCTCCGTGCGACCTCGAATGTCAAGCTCGCCAAGGCAGATTGAGCGTATGGCGCTTGCAGTTCCCGATTGTTCAAGTTGGTCGATGACGGCGCTGGTCGCGAAAATCTGCTCGCGGCCAGACAAATCACTCAGTCTTGAAGCAAGGTTCACCGCGTCGCCGAAGCAATCGCCGCCCTGCTCGACGATTTTCCCCCTTGCCATGCCGATCTGAAGACCCATCCTGAGCTGTTTCGGCCAGTCGCCTATACGCTGCTGGTGAATACGCTGAATCCCGATCACAGCACTCACCGCTTTCGCATTGTCGGCAAACACGACCAGAACACCGTCCCCCAGGTACTTCACCACGCGGCCACCATGGACTGTGGAGACCTTGCCAATCCACTGGGTCAGGCTGGTGATCGCGCGCGTCGCCTTGGCATTTCCCAGTGACTCGAAAAGGCCGGTACTTCCAGTGATATCCGCAAAAACTACGGTGACATCTGCCATGTGAGCTGCTGAGCCTCGCTGTGCTTGTTTCGCTTTATTAAATCACATGCGCTTGAATAGAGAACGCTCGCTTTCGATGCCTTGGTGCAGCGAGCGACACCTTAGTTCAGCTCGCGACAGATTTGAATTGCAGCGATTTGAATTCCAGAAATTCCTCAAATCCCTAAACCCCCTTTTTCCGACCATTGCCGGATTGCTCGTAGCCGCCAGACAGCGCACTGCCGTTGAACGGTACGCCGTTGATATCTACCTGGCCGGTGCGAATACGCCGCACCACTTTGACCGCGCGTTCACTGCCGCTCCAGACGGCGCCGCCACGTAAATGATGCTGTTGGTGATCGCCACGGCTTCGCTTCATTTTGGTACTGACCTGACCGTTGAAGTAATGCGCCGGGTGTACGGTATGTTCTGACTAGCGAATCGCTGCTCTCACAATCAGAACTAACTTTAGTTTGTTTCAGTAACGTATTGATTCATTTGTTGTTTTCAGTGGACGCCCTGAGACCATCACTTGCGCTGAAGCTGCCACTCCGTTAGTCTCTCATCAGGGTGTAGTCCGGAACCTACAAAAAAAGTAGTCTAACAAGCCATAAATGCTGTGAGCGTTCCGAAAAATAAGGTCTGAACATATGCGTTGGTTAAATGCAAATTTGAAGGACAGCGTGCTGGCGCTACTTGGCGGTGGTGAGCTGTCTCCTGCAGTGCTTGAAGACCGTACCGAGGACATCCGGATCTTCATTCTGATGGAACTCGGCGAATTTGCCGAGGCAAATTACCCAAAACTGGTACGAAACGTCACGTATGCGCAAGATGCTCAGGGCTTGTGGTACACGCGCGGCGAGGTAATGGCTGTGCTGGCAGACATGCATGGCGAGACTATTGCTCGCGAAAAAATCGAGCGAATCAGTGACAAGTTCAGGGGCCTTTTACCTCGCGGCCTGAGCTCCAGACCTAGCACGCTCACCACGCACTGACCTTTCACCGGCTGCGCTAGCGGTGTCCCCACAGTAAAAAAGCGTCCCGGTTTTCGACCACCAGCCGGGTTTTGCAGCCAACGGGCAAGACAACTTTTGTCGCCACATGACCGAATGGCAGACCCATCAAGATCCGAGCCTTGATTTTGCTTTGCAGCCAGGCAATCACGGCCTGCAGTTTGAATCCCCTGTCGTGAGCCACCAGTTTGTAGTCGGTGAACTGGCCAAAAACAATCGCTTTCTGTCGGGCCAGTACACCGGCATGCAGCAACTGTGTCAGCATGCGTTCGATGCGGTAGGGATGCTCGCCAATGTCTTCGAGAAACATCACACCGCCTTTGATGGCCGGCAGGTATGGCGTTCCCACCAACGATGACAGAACGGCAAGATTTCCGCCCCAAAGTACCGCATTATTAATGCTAAGTTGACCTTCAGCCGAATGAACACCTGCATCAGCAGCTATCGAATTAATAGCGGTCCTGGGCAGTCGCCAGCCCGTGCCTTCGCCCTGCCCTGTGATCAGATCGTCAAAACAGGCGGCCATGATGTCGTCGGGCTCAGATTCGGTGCCAAAGTCTGCCTCGACTGCCGGCCCGGCCCAGGTCACTGCACCGGTTTTAGCCAAAACCGCGCACTGAAACGCAGTGAAGTCACTCACGCCCACGAACCGCGTGCCCTTTTCAATCGACCGGGCAATGGCCTTGTAGTTGATGCCGGGCAGGATGCGCGTCAGACCGTAGCCACCGCGTGAAATCAGAGCCACGTCGGCGCCACTGGCAGCCGCGCGGTGAATGGCGGCCAGGCGGGTTTCGTCGTCGCCTGCGAACCTCTGGCTCGTGGCCAGCGCCGCTTCATCGACCTCAACCGCATGGCCCAAGGCTTCAAGGCGCTTGACGCCTCTTTTAAAACTGGCTTTGTCGCGTACAGCGCTGGAAGGCGAATAAATGTAGATATGTTTTTTCACGCCTGCGAGTATCCCATTGCCGCATTCGACGCCGCAGTCTGCTCACTAGCGCAAGAGTGTGGTCGGTAGCGTGGAGCGATATCGCCGATAAGCAGCAGCATCGGCAAATCGGCGCTGTTGCCGCGGCTACAGGTATCGTATAAACCGGCGTTAATCGCGCGTCATCGACCTGAATGCGGTGCAGGGGTTGGGTTACCCACTGCACCAAAGAACGCGACGGCTTTCTGGGCCACCACCTTGCCGTGTTCCTGAACGAAATGGCCCGCGTCATCCAGAACGAGGGGTTCGCCGCAGCCCCGAATCGATGTCTTCAACAGTTGCATCACCGGCAGCCCCAACACCGGGTCTTGCGCGCCGACGGCCATCAGGGTGGGGCCGTTCCATGATGTGCGCCAGAACTCGCGCGCCTGCTGCGAAACTTCCGCACCGTCGGCGGTTGCAAGGTCAGGCACCATCGCCGGAAAAGCCCGCGTCGCTGCCCGGTGACCTTTGTCGGGAAACGGTGCGTTGTAGGCCGCGCATTCGGCCGCGCTCATCTGCGGGTTGCCGCGCGCCAACAAGCGGGCAATGTCGAAGTCGGGGTTTTGGGCACTCATCTCGCGCCAGGCCAGAAAACCCGGCGACAGCGGCGCATCCCCCGTAGCCAGCATGGTATTCATGACCACCAGGCCCGCATACCGCCCAGGTGCCGCCACAGGCAGGGTCAGTCCCAGCAAGCCGCCCCAATCCTGAACCACCAGCACCACGTTTTGAAGATTCAGTCGCTCGATAAATTCAAGCAGGGTCTGGCGATGCCCACTGAAAGTGTGAAAGCTTTCTTTTTTCGGTTTGTCGCTCTTGCCGAAACCGATCAGGTCAGGTGCAAGCACGCGGTGCCCGGACTGCAAAAAAACCGGAATCATTTTGCGGTACAGATAGCTCCAGGCTGGGTTGCCGTGCAGACACAAAAAGGTCATGCCGGTAGAAAACGCTTCGCTGGATAGTTCGTCGAGGTAATGCATGCGAAGTCCGCCAAGCGTCGGCAGATCGCTGATGTACCGGGGCTGCCAGGGGTAGTCGGGCAGATTCTTGAAAGCCGCATCCGGGGTTCTCAAGGCATCGTCGCGTAGCGGATGGTTTTGCTGCGACAGACCCTTATGGTCGGCGCGCCGCTGGCGGAAAAAGTCCTGCAGCAGCACGCCGCACTCGGCCGCCATCACACCGCCCTCAAGGCTCGTGTGATGGTTCAACGCGGCCTCAGAAAACAGATTGACGACCGAGCCAGCAGCCCCGGTTTTGGGATCGGCGGCGCCGAAAACCACGCGTTTGAGCCGAGCGTGCAGCATCGCCCCGCTGCACATCGCACACGGCTCCAGCGTAACGTAGAGCTCGCAGTCGTCAAGCCGGTAGTTGCCGAGAGCCAGGGCTGCGGCGCGCAGCGCAACAATCTCGGCATGTGCTGTTGGGTCATGGGCGTTGATGGGCGAATTGCGGCCAGTGGCGATCACTTTGCCGTGGCGCACCACCACCGAACCGACCGGAACCTCGCCGCTGGCGGCGGCTTCACCGGCCTGCGCGAGCGCGAGTTGCATGAAATGGGTGTCCTCGGTATCACTCATATTGCTATGCTGTCGCTACGTTTTTAATAGCTGCTTGCGCAAGTTTTACGAGGGCTAGAGGCCGATTTGATCATGAGAATTTGTCATTGGGCATGGGGCAGGTTTGCTGCATGGTGGCCTCACCCGATTGCTTGATCTCCTGCATCCGCGCCGATCCCCAGTTGGTCCATCCACTGCGCCAGTGCCTGCTCGTTCTCACTGCCCTGCGCATACAGCGCCCGCATCGCCGCGTGTGCTTCCGGCCGATGCTGGTTGAGCTTGACCTTGCACTGCAACTCAAGCACGTTCAGCTCAAAGGCGACGATGCCGTTCATCATCTTGTGCTGGTAGTCCTCGCCCAACCCGCGCCATTGGTCCGCGTATGCCGGGTCATGGTCGGCAATCAGGTGCTTGAGTAGTTGGTCCTTGTCATCAAAATGCTCGATCAGCCGGGCCTCGACGGTGCAATGAACAGCGACGTAGTTCCACGTCGGCACGCGTACCAGGTCGGGGTAGACGCGCGGCGTCATGTAGGCGTGCGGACCCATGAAGGTCACCACCGCGTTCGGTCTGGCCTGAAGGTAGCGCCAGTGTGGATTGGGCTTCGCGCAATGGCCCAGCAGGACGAATGGTGCTTCCTGGACGGCCCGAGGTGGCTGCTTCAGGTGCAGTGGCAAATGGGTTACGTAGGGTAGACCGGCATCATCGGTGCTGATCAGGCTGGCAAAGGGGTGGGACTGCATCAGGGCGGCTGCCTGCACGGCGTCGCCCTTGAATTGCGGAGGTAGGTACATGCCCTGAAGTATGGCCGAATCAGATTGGGGTTC
>JANPFZ010000192.1:0-5373 GCA_031423655.1 Polaromonas sp. | reverse complement strand
ATTGCCGAGCAGCTTGACTTGTCCAGCGTTGGCGATGTGCGCTTTCTTTTCCCCAGCGCACCCGTCATGCCGGTCACCATCAACGGTGGTTTTGAAATGCCCGCCTGGTACGACATTCTGGGCGCAGATCTGGTCAAGCGCGAAGACGAAGCCGGACTGCGCCAGTCGCAGGCGTCAATCGAGACGCTGATTGCCCGCGAGAAGACGCGCGGCATACCGGCCGGCCGTATTGTCGTTGCCGGCTTTTCGCAGGGCTGCGCGATGGCATTGATGATCGGGCTGCGCCACACCGAGCGGCTGGCAGGCATCGTGGGTTTGTCGGGTTATCTGCCGCTGGCCGCCACCACCGCCGCCGAGCGGGCTGCAGCGAATCACGACACGCCGATATTCTTGGCGCATGGAACGCGTGACGGTGTGGTCGTGTTGCCGCGTGCTGAAGCTTCACGCGACACGCTCCTGGCGCTTGGCCATGACGTCGAGTGGCATGCCTACCCGATGGAGCATTCCGTCTGCCCGCAGGAAATCGTCGATCTGCAGCAGTGGCTGCGCCGGGTGCTGGCCTGAACCTGAAAAGTGCTACCAGACCGCTCGCCTAAATCCAAAACTATTGATGAAATAGGCCGCCAGCCTCACAAAACGTGCGCAAAACGCTATCAAAAAAGTAGCGACGATGGGCGCTAGCGAGTGTCCGATCGGTCAGTTGACCGGCGGGTTGCCTCAAGCGATGAAGGCTGCGTTTTCTCGTACCCGGTTGGCGCCATGCCGGCGTGGGTCTGGCGTGCCAGCTCCTGGTCGCGGATAGCAAAGAGACGTTCCAGGTCTTCTGCTTCTTCGCTCTTTTTGATATCTGCCGTCGTCGTGCTTAGCGGCATCAAGTCGGTCGAGGCGACCCGGTCGGTGTCTGCCGAGTCGCCCGGCGAAGGGTCGACATTGGCCAGCGCCGCACGTCTGGCGGCATTGGCCAGCCGGGCCGCCGTGGCCAGCTCGGTTAGCGTACGCGTCGCTGGCGTTGGGTCAGAATTGGCGATCGGGTGGCTTGTCGCCGCGGCGGCTGTTGCCGCGCCTGACGAAGTTGCCGGCGGCGCTGCAGTCTGCCAGAACGATTTGTCAGGCAGCTCCGCATAGGGGCACGATTCGCCGAACTCGAATTGCCATGAGACGCCGTGCAGCCACTCGCTCGCCTGCGGCTCAAAGCGCAAAATGTCGGCCTTCAGCGCCTTCTGAAAAGCAAACGCGTAGCGAACCAGCCGCTCGTCCCACTGCTTGAGCACCAGCCGGACATACATGCCCGGGCCACGGCTGCGGCTGCTAACCACCAGCATCTGGCATTCGACCAGCGACGCAGGAATGCCGTGGCGGCGCAGCACATCACGCAGCAGCACATAAACCAGCTGGCGCCTGAGCGCGTTATCCGATCCATCTTCAATCGTCGCCGGGCTTTCTTCCGTCATGCGGCTGACCGCAAAGTCAGGCCGACTCGAAGGGTCGGTGGGCGATGGCGAACGAAAACCAAACAGTTTACTTATCAGTTTTCTCATTTTTTGAAGGCTCCAGACGACCGAAATCGACAGTGTTTCGAATACGATCCGGCGCTGTCTGGTGTTGTCTGCCAGGTGGGCGACAGGTCGCAGTAGAACTTGTAAGCGAATGATAGCTGGTGAGCGCGGTGCTGCGAAGGCATTGCGTTAAAGCAGCAGCGCCGCATCGTCTTTTTGGCTGCTGCAGAGTCCACGGCGGGATGCTGGCAAGCTGCCTCCCAAAGCGGGAAAGGTGCGCCTGTGATAACTTCCACGGCAATTGAAGGAATCTGAGGGAATGAAAAATACCAAGCACTCGCCGGCGTCAGCGGGCACCTCCGCACACAGCACGGCGCAGGCTGCCGGGCACGATAGGGCGCGAGAGCTGTCTGTCGATCAGCTGCGGGCACTGGATCAGGTGTCGGCGGCGCGGCTGAGCGGCATGCGCTGCGGCATTGAAAAAGAAAGCCTGCGCGCCCAGCCGGGCGGGGCGCTGGCGCTGACGCCACACCCCGCCGCGCTGGGCTCCGCGCTGACGCATCCCAGCATCACGACTGACTTCAGCGAGTCGCAGGTGGAGTTGGTCACCGGCGTTCACAAAACAGTCGAAGCCGCGCTGGACGAATTGACGCAGATTCACCAGTTCACCTACCGGACGATGAAAAACCTGGGCGACGAAATGCTCTGGGTGTCGAGCATGCCCTGCGGCCTGCCGACCGATGAAACGATTCCCGTGGCGCGTTTCGGTTCGTCCAATGTCGGGCGTGCCAAAAGCGTCTACCGGCTCGGCCTGTCGCACCGCTACGGCCGGCGCATGCAAACCATTTCGGGCATTCACTACAACTGGTCGTTTCCAAGCGTGACGAACGACGCCTATTTCGGCCAGATCCGCAACTTTCGACGTCAGGCTTTTTTGCTGCTGTACCTCTTCGGTGCATCGCCGGCCGTGTGCTCCAGCTTTGTCGCCGGGCGTCAGCACCAGCTGAAAAAGCTCAGTACAAGCACCATGTACATGCCCTACGGCACGTCGCTGCGAATGGGCCGCCTGGGTTACCAGAGTGATGCGCAGGCCTCGCTGGCCGTCAGCTACAACAGTCTCGATGGTTACGCTGCTTCGCTGCACGAAGCCCTCACGCGCGGCTATCCGGCCTACGAAAAGGTTGGCATACAAAACCCCGGTGGTGACTACAACCAGCTCGGCACCACGCTGCTACAGATTGAAAACGAGTTCTACGGCACCATCCGCCCCAAACGCGTGATCTTCCCCGGCGAGCGCCCGCTGCATGCACTGCGCGAGCGCGGCGTTGAATACATCGAGGTGCGGCTGATGGACCTTGACCCCTTCGAACCGGTCGGCATCACCGCGCAAACGATGCGTTTTCTGGATGTTTTTTTGTTGCATTGCCTGCTCTCCAGCAGCCCGCCCGACACGCCGGCCGAGATCGCCGCGGTGGCGCGCAACCAGCACAACACGGCAGCGCGGGGTCGCGAACCCGGCCTGACGCTCGAGCGTGACGGGCAAGCCATGCTGCTGGTCGATTGGGGCCTGGAGATCGTGGCGCAGTGCGCGCCGATTGCCGCTGCGCTTGATGAAACCCACCACAACAAGCTCTACAGCGATGCGTTGGCTGCAGCCGTCACGGGTTTAAAAAATCCGGAGACGCTGCCATCGGCTCGCGTGCTGGCCGCCATGGCACAGGACCATGACAATTCGTTCGTCGATTTTGCCCGCGTGCAATCGGAAAAAGCCCGCGCCGCTCTGCTCGCCCTGCCTTTCCCGGCAGAGCAGCAAGCGAAGTTTGAGGCGCTCACCCACCAGTCGATAGCCGAACAAAAGAAGATTGAAGCCGCAGACAGCATGCCGTTTGAGCTGTACCGCGAAGCGTATTTGTCGCCGGAACGGCTCGGGCTGCCCAAAGCGCAGCTGGTACATGCTTGATTCCCTGTATGAATCAGCCGCAGGTCGGATTAGCTGCAGGTCGGATTAGCCAAAGGCGTAACCCGACACCTTCATATAAAAAGGGCTGATAGCCCCCGACAAACTGTCCTAAGCAGCTATCAAAAATATAGCGATTGACGATCTGCAGCACTCCAGCCAGCGGCTTCATCCGGCCAGGCGGCGGCGCAGATAAACGCCGGTGAGCGCCGCGCCGAGCACCAGCGAAAACCAGCCCACCCAGCTCGAATTGGCCACGATGCCCTGCATGCCGGGCGACGTGATGAAGCGCGGCGACAGCAGCACTGCCAGGCCGATCAGCATGCACAGCACGCCTTTGAAAAGCAGTTCGTTGCCGACCTGCGCGCTGGCGCTGTTTTGGGGTTTGCGGGTGGGGGCGTTGGGCAAAGGCATGGAGCTTCCGGAAAAATGGCGAAGAATGGCTGCAGCAACAAAAGCAGGGTTGAATTTCGGCTGCATCTTCCATTGAAGCACAACGTGGCCCCACCGCTGTCCCGTATCTGCTCAAAGCATCGATAGTGCCAACAGTCCAGTAAATACCTGCGCAAGTAGCTATAAAAATAATAGTAACTTTTAAGGGCTGACCAATTCCGGGACAATGCACAAGACCGCTTAACAATCACGCCAGCAACCCGAAAGAAATCTCCCCGATGGCCATTCAATGGTTTCCAGGTCATATGCACCTGACCAAAAAAGCGATTTCAGAACGCATCAAGGAAATCGATGTGGTGATCGAGCTGCTGGATGCGCGCCTGCCGGGCTCGAGCGCCAACCCGATGCTGGCCGAGCTCACCAGCCGCCGGCCGGCGCTCAAGGTGATCAACAAGCAGGACCTGGCCGACCCGATACGTACCGCGCTGTGGCTGGCGCATTACAACGCGCTGCCGAACACGCGGGCGATTGAGCTTGACGCGAGCGAGACGGCACCGGCACGCCGTCTGATCAAAGCCGCGCGTGAACTCGCGCCGCTGCGCGGAGGCATGGTCAAGCCGATGCGGGTGTTGATCTGCGGCATTCCGAACGTCGGCAAATCAACGCTGATCAACACGTTGACAGGCAAGCGGGCCACCAAGACCGGCGACGAAGCCGGCATCACCAAGGCCGAGCAGCGTATTTCGCTGGCCGATGATTTTTATCTGTACGACACGCCGGGCATGCTGTGGCCGCGCATCATCGTCGCCAAAAGTGGCTACAACCTGGCCGCCAGCGGCGCCATTGGCCGCAATGCATTCAACGAAGAAGAAGTCGCGCTGGAACTGCTCGATTATTTGATCAAGAACTACCCCGATTTTCTCAAGACCCGCTACAAGGTCGAACTGCCCAAGGGCATCACCGACGAACAGCTGCTTGAAGAAATCGGCCGCAAACGCGGTGCGGTTTTAAGCAAGGGCCGGGTCAATTTGCAAAAAGCCGCCGAAATAGTGATCTACGAATTTCGCGCCGCCACACTGGGCCGAATTACGCTGGAGACGCCGGAAGAGTTTGCGCAGTGGATGGCGGCGGGGCGACTTATTGATGCCGAGAGACAGGTCAAAAAAGACACGATTGAAACCGATCGCCTGATCAAGCTGAAGAAAATACCGCGTCCGGCCAGGCAGCCGTCCTGACCGATTTTTCCGTGCGCGCCTTGGTCAGCCTTGCGCCGATTCTTTCGCTCGCATCTTCGCCGCAATGTATTCGCCCTGCGTGACATGCAGCAGGCTGGCGATTTTTCTGATCAGGTGGTTTTCATGCGCGTCCAGATGCGCGTCGGCATAGGCTACCTGCCACATGTTTTCAATGATCGAAATTTTCTGTGGATGCGTGAAATGCCCGTTGATGCTTGAGGTGAACCGGTGGTAATCGTAAGCGGTTTTGGCGGTTTGCTCGGCCAGCTCTACCAGCCGGGCCAGCTCGTCG
>JANPFZ010000191.1:0-2129 GCA_031423655.1 Polaromonas sp. | reverse complement strand
AGCAGGTTGGTCGTGCCCTGCTCAAGCACACCGGCGCGGATGCGGGCCTGCACGTAATCCTGGCTGCGCTGCTCGATCACGATGGCGTCGATGCCGGATCTGTAGAGCAGTTGCCCGAGCAGATGCCCGGCCGGGCCGCCGCCGATGATCGCTACCTGGACTCGCATTTGCTACACCCCGAGATACTGCTGAAGCAAAGCCGGCCGCGCATGCAACTCTGCCGAACTGCCTTCGAACACCACCTCACCCTTGACCAGAATCACGTTGCGGTCGGTGATCTGCGTGACGTGCTTCCAGTTCTTGTCCACGATTACGCTGCTGATGCCGCTCTCACGTATTAAGGTGCAGATGCGCCAGATTTCGCGCGCAATCAGGGGCGCCAGGCCTTCGGTGGCCTCGTCGAGTATCAGCACGTCGGGGTTGGTCAGCAGGGCGCGGCCGATGGTCAGCATCTGCTGCTCGCCGCCGCTGAGCTGCTGGCCACCGTGGCCCAGGCGTTCTTTGAGGCGCGGAAAGGTGTCGAGTACGCGCTCGTACGTCCAGTCGCGTTGGCCGCGTGTGCCTGCGCGCGCGGCCATTTTCAGATTTTCAGTGACGCTCAGGTTGCCGAAAATTCCCCGACCTTCAGGCACATAGGCAATGCCCATCCGTGCAATTTCGTAGGGCGCCCGACCCATCATCGGCTGGCCGGCTATGTCGATGGAGCCCGAACGCGGCTTGACCAGGCCCATGATGCTTTTCAAAAGTGTGCTTTTGCCCATGCCGTTGCGGCCCATCAGGCCGATGGTTTCACCGCGCGCCACGCTGAAATCAATACCGCGCAGGATGTGGCTGGCGCCGTAGTAGGTGTGAAGGTCGCGGGCCTTGATCAACAACTCGTTGTTCATGCGTGCTCCTCGCCCAGATAAGCCGCCTGCACACCGGCATCGGCCCGAATCTCGGTCGGGGTGCCGCTGGCAATTACCTGGCCGTTGACCATGACGGTCAGCTTGTCGGCAAGCGTAAAAACCGCATCCATATCATGCTCAACCAACAAGATGCCGTGGTCTTTTTTAATGGCCAGCAGCAGGGCGACCATGCGTTCTGCCTCAAGCGCGCCCATGCCGGCCAGAGGTTCGTCGAGCAGCAGCACTTGTGGCTCGGTGGCCAGCGTCATCGCAATTTCCAGCTGCCGCTGCTCGCCGTGGCTGATGGTGCCGGCAATTTCGCCTCGCCGGTCTTTCAAGCCAGAAAGCTCAATAGCCCTTTCACAACGAGCGTTAACCGCTATGAAAGTTGTAGCGCGACTGAGCCACCGAAACGCATGGGGCTCGCGCGACTGCGCGGCCAGCCTGACGTTCTCCCAGACGGTGAAGGGCAAAAAGATGTTGGTCTTCTGGTAGCTGCGGCCCAGGCCGCGCCCTGAAATCTTCTCAGGGCTCCAGCCGGTGATATCTTGAACGCCCAGCATGATGCAACCCGCAGTCGGCGGCAAGTCGCCCGACAGCAGGTTGGTCAGCGTGGATTTGCCGGCACCATTGGGGCCGATGACGGCGTGGATGTGGTTGCGCCAGAGATCGACAGAAACATTGTTAACAGCGGCCAGGCCGCCAAAGCGCTTGGTCAGATTTTTGGCGCTGAGCAGGACTTCATTCATTGGGCGTACCTGCTTTTTCTTTGCGTTGCATCAGCTTTTCAGCCAGGCCCAGAATGCCGCGCGGTGCAAAGGTCACCAGCAGCACGATGAACAGCCCCATCCACAGCTGCCAGTGCTTGCCCAGATTGACGCTACCGAAAGATAGATCGACCTGCGGCAAATCCTTGAACACATGCAGCAGGTATTCAAATGCGAACGCGCCCACAATGGCGCCCGCAAAGTTACCCATGCCGCCCAGAATCACCATCATGATGGCGTGTACGCTCATGTGAAAACCCATCAACTCGGGGTTGATGTAACCGGTCTGCGCCCCCCACAAATAGCCCGCCAGCCCGGCCAGCGCGCCGGCCAGTGTGAAGGCCGCGAGCTTGTAGCCGAAGGTCCCGTAGCCCATGGCGCGCATGCGGTGTTCGTTGACGCGGATTCCGGCCAGCACCCGGCCGAACGGGCTCCAGAGCAGCCGGCGCGGGAAGACATACACCACCACCAGCAC
>JANPFZ010000190.1:0-8598 GCA_031423655.1 Polaromonas sp. | reverse complement strand
CGCTGTGCCAGATAGCAGCGTGATGCCGGCGGCCCGAAGCAGGGCGCAGGTTCGAATCAGCGGCAAACCGATCAATGCCGTCGGGTCGTCGCTGTCTATCGATTCCAGCAGCGCAATGCCCAGGCCTTCGCTTTTCGCGCTGCCGGCGCAGTCGTAAGGCTGCTCGGCTATCAGGTAGTTTTCGATATCGTTGTCCGACAGATCGCGAAATTTCACCCGCACAGCCGCCAGACTGCCTTGCTCGAAAC
The DNA here is from genome assembly GCA_031423655.1 of Polaromonas sp. Lineage (GTDB taxonomy): Bacteria > Pseudomonadota > Gammaproteobacteria > Burkholderiales > Burkholderiaceae_C > Polaromonas. Next base: position 8,350 of record JANPFZ010000190.1, on the reverse strand, counting down.
CGGTGTCAACGCACACGACCGCGACGGCGGTCTGAAAAATGACGGTCTGCCCGCGCATCTGGCGCAGTTGCCCGGTGGCGCGCGCATGGTTGCCGGGTTTCCCCAGCGGCAGGCCATTCAGGTCTGCAACCTGATCCGCGCCTATCACCACGGCCGAAGGCCAGTTGCGGGCCACGGCGCGGGCTTTTTCCAGCGCAAGACGGACAGCCAAAGTGGCCGGCGCCTCATCGGAGCGGGGCGTTTCGTCGACTTCAGGCGCGTGTACTTCAAAGGGAATCCGCAGCCGCTGCAGCAGCTCGCCGCGATAGCGTGAGCTGGAGCCCAGTACCAGGGTGCGCTTGTTCAATAAAGTCATGCCCCGATTCTCTTACACTGCCTCCATGTCCTCACCACACCACGCCAGTCGGCTCAACATACCTGCCTTCGCGGCCGAAGGCGAGCCGCTCGTCAGCACGACGTTGCTACAGAATATGGAGCGCCTTGCGCACGAAGCAATTGGGCTGGAGGCCGATTCGACTATCCTTTGGCAGGCCAGGGGCGAACTGCGGCCGGGCGCGGGGGACGAAGCCGATATCTGGCTGCACCTGACAGCGAGCGCATCTATGCCACTGATCTGCCAGCGCTGCATGACAGCCGTTGCCAGCCCGATTGAGGTGGATCAGTGGTACCGCTTTGTCGCTACCGAAGAGATCGCCATGGCAGAAGACGATGAGGCCGAGGAGGACTTGCTGGTCATGGAGCCACAGTTTGATTTGCTGGCGGTGCTGGAAGACGAATTGATCATGGCGCTGCCGGTGGTGCCGATGCACGAGGTGTGTCCGGTGACAGTGCCGTTGCAGGCCGGTGAGCTTGAAGCCGCTGAAAATGTCGAAAAACCAAATCCATTTGCGGTTCTCGGTCAACTGAAGAAGCCGACAAAAAACTCGAACAGATAGCTAATTTGTACTCTTTTGTTCTATTTGGAAGGCTTTGTCGGCGTCTCAAGTCCGCCTTGAATTGGTTGCGCCTTGCAGGAATAGCTGGATCCATGCCCGCTCGGGCTATAATCCAAGGCTTCGCGTACCAACGCAGTGATGTAACAGTAGGCAGTCTTTTGACTTCCGTTCCACGGTTTGGTGCGTAAATGATCCACCCTACACCCCAGACCCTGCCTTCATCAGGAGCGAATCATGGCCGTCCAGCAAAACAAAAAATCCCCTTCCAAGCGCGGTATGCACCGTTCGCACAACGCACTCGATGTGCCAGGCATTGCCGTGGAATCAACCACCGGCGAAACACATCTGCGTCACCACATCAGCCCGACCGGGTTTTATCGTGGCCGCAAGGTGCTCAAGACCAAAGCCGAAGCGTAATTTCATTTTCTATGCACGGGCCCGCACTCATCCTGCGGGCCTTTCTTTTGCCTCAATATCCACTTCCGACTGCAACGGTCGCCCAATGATCAGGATCGCTGTCGATGCCATGGGTGGAGATTTCGGTCCCGCAGTGACACTGCCTGCCTGTCTTGCTTTTCTTGACAGTCACGCAGAAGCCGAACTGGTGATCGTCGGGCAACCCGATGCGTTGGTAACCCACCCCCTGCATGCGAAGTTGCAGTCTCACCTGCGCTGCGAGATGCTGGCTGCCAGCGAAATTGTCAGCATGGAAGACTCGGTGGAAGTCGCATTGCGGCGCAAAAGAGATTCGTCCATGCGAGTTGCCATCAACAAGGTAAAAGATGGCGCTGCCCAGGCGGCTGTGTCGGCCGGCAATACCGGCGCGCTGATGGCGATTGCCCGCTATGTGCTCAAAACCATGGACGGCATTGATCGCCCTGCCATTGCGACGCAACTGCCCAATGCCGCCGGCGGGGCCACTACCGTGCTCGACCTCGGCGCCAACGTCGATTGCACCGAAGATCATCTGCTGCAGTTTGCCGTGATGGGCTCGGCGCTGGTGTCTGCCATCACCGGCAATGCGGCCCCGAGCGTTGGCCTGCTCAATATTGGCGAAGAAGCCATCAAAGGCAGCGACGTAATCAAGAAGGCCAATGACCTGCTGCGCGCTGCTGCAGATTCAGGCGACCTGAATTTTTTCGGCAACGTCGAGGGCAATGATATTTTTAAGGGCACGACCGATATCGTGGTCTGCGACGGCTTTGTCGGCAATGTGGCGTTGAAGGCAAGCGAGGGGCTGGCCAGCATGATAGGCGGCTTCATACGGGCTGAGTTTTCGCGCAACATCCTGACCCGGATTGCAGGCGTTGTTGCCTATCCGGTCCTGTCCGCGTTCAAAAATCGTGTTGACCACAGGCGCTACAACGGCGCCGCGCTGCTTGGCCTGCGCGGACTGGTGTTCAAAAGCCACGGGTCAGCCGATGCGTTCGCGTTTGAGCGGGCGCTCAATCGGGCCTATGATGCAGCTCGAAACAAACTGCTCGAGCGGGTGCGAGAGCGCATCACTCATGCCGCACCGCTCCTTGTCGCCGCCCACGCTTCTGCTACCACCAACGCCACGGCGTCGCCCTTCACGCTGCCGTTTGCAGAATCCGTTTCAACTGCGGCACACTAATCAATGACTCTCTATTCGCGAATTACAGGCACGGGCAGTTTTCTGCCACCGCGCCGGGTTACTAACGCTGACCTGACCGCAGAATTGGCCGTTAAAGGCATAGAGACTTCCGATGAATGGATCGTGGAGCGCACCGGTATCCGGGCGCGTCATTTCGCTGCGCCTGAAGTCTCAAGCAGTGACCTCGCTTTCGAGGCTGCGAAGAACGCGATTGACGCTGCTGGTCTCAAATCGTCTGACATCGACCTCATCATCGTGGCTACATCGACACCCGACATGGTGTTCCCTTCAGTTGCCTGCATGGTGCAGCGCAAGCTGGGGATTGCGGGTTGCCCGGCCTTTGACGTGCAAGCTGTCTGCAGTGGATTTGTCTATGCATTGACAGTCGCGGATGCCATGATAAAAACCGGCTCAGCGACCAAAGCCCTGGTGATTGGCGCGGAAGTCTTCTCCCGGATTCTCGATTTTTCAGACCGGACCACCTGCGTCTTGTTTGGTGATGGCGCGGGCGCGGTGGTGCTTGAGGCGTCCAGCACGCCAGGCATCCTTTCCTGCGATTTGCATGCCGACGGCAAACATGTCGGCATTCTTTGTGTTCCAGGGCACGTGTCCGGCGGCAACGTGCTGGGCAATCCCCTCCTGAAAATGGATGGGCCGGCGGTTTTCAAGCTGGCGGTCAACGTCCTCGAAAGTTCTGCCCGGGCTGCTTTGGCCAAAGCAAATCTGCTCGATACCGACATTGACTGGCTGATTCCGCACCAGGCCAATATCCGCATCATGCAGAGCACCGCCAGAAAGCTGAAGATGCCACTGGAAAAGTTGATCGTGACGGTCGATGAGCACGGGAACACCTCGGCTGCGTCAATACCGCTGGCACTGGACGTTGCGGTTCGCGACGGCAAGGTAAAAAAAGGCGACACGGTCATGCTGGAAGGTGTAGGCGGCGGCTTTACCTGGGGCGCGGTGCTTCTCAATTATTGAGATGGCCACAGGTACTCACAGTATTGATTTTGCAGGCCAGGTGACCGGATGAATGGTCGATCTGGAGAGTGGCGAAATCGTTTGGCGGGGCTGCTGCTTGTCGCGGCCTTTGCCGCTGGTGGCTGGAAAATCGTCTTTCGGGAACCTGCGGCAAACTTTGTACCGGTCGGGCAGAACCCATTCCCATCGGCGCGGTCTTCAGACGAATTGACGAGTCCACCCACGCGTTCCCGTCCGGCGCAGGAAACCTCACCCGATGGAAGCTTCCGGTTTGACGCCCGCTTCGTTTCCGCGACGCCCGGAAAAGCTGTGCATGCGGCGTCCCTGGTGGAGTTGCGGGACGGTCGCCTGCAGGCAGTCTGGTTTTCTGGCTCCCGGGAAGGCGCCGGTGACGTCTCTATCCAAACCGCCGTGCTGGACCCATCTAATCTTCAATGGGGGCCGGAAAGCACGCTGATGGGGCGCGAACAACTTCAACGCGGGCTCTGGCGCTACGTCAAAAAGATCGGTAATCCTGTCATTGCCAGAAGGCCTGACGGCTCGCTTTTATTGTGGATGGTTAATGTATCCCTGGGTGGATGGGCCGGCAGTTCGATCAGCTGGGTCCGTTCGACCGATGAAGGCGAAAACTGGAGTCAGCCGCGCCGCCTGGTGACTTCACCGTTTCTCAATATCAGCACGCTGGTCAAGGCAGGGCCGGTTGCGATGACCAACGGCGACGTTAGTCTTCCCGTCTACCACGAGTTTCTGACCAAATTTGGGGAAGTGCTGCGCCTTGATTCAGCCGGACAAGTGATAGACAAAGTTCGCATTGCCAACAGCCGGGGCAGCCTGCAGCCAGTATTGCTCTTAAGCGATGCCAAGCATGCGCAGGTTTATCTCAGATCGGGCGCGGCCTGGGCACTAATGACGTCGGATACCAGCGACGCCGGAAAATCGTGGTCATCTACGCAAGCCAGCGCCTGGCCAAATCCCGACTCCGCGTTGGCGGGTCTGATGACCGCTTCGGGTGGCCAGTGGCTGGCGCTTAACCCCACTGGAAAAAACCGTGACGTTCTTGCGCTAGTACAGGCGCCGGTCGGTGCAAGCTTCGACGGCGCACGTCGCTGGACTGTCGAATCTTCGGTGACCCCGCAAACACCCATTTCCGCTGATTCGTTTGATCGCTTGCTTTCGGCTGAATTGGTCGCTCGTGGTGCGAGCGAAGAGCAGGCGCAGGCGTACGTGGCCGGCGCTATGCGCCAGCTGTGTAGCGGCGGCAGTTGCGCACAGGAATTTTCCTATCCCTATCTATTGCAAAGTCGCGACGGCCATATCCACCTCATCTACACGTGGCACCGCACGCGGATCAAGCACGTCCGTTTTGATCCTTTTCAGCCTATCCCGGTTGCGGCAGCGACGGTGAAACATGTTCCCACCACTCACTGATTTCGTCGCGTTATTGGGTGTTGCGGTGGTGGCCTGTGCCGCTTGTCTGCGCTTGTCTGGCTTGGTGTTCACGACCACCGACCGGGCGAATGCCAAAGGCAGATTGCTGGTCGGCATCTGTTTTGTGGTGATGTGGATTCTGGTGGGGGCCGCTCATCTTCCGGTCGCAGCCTACCTACGCGGCGTTACTTCTGACTTCAGCGTTTCGCTGGTGGTTCTGGCTGCGCTAAATTTAATCAGTCGGCTGTTTGGTCTGAAGCTTTTTGATCGGCGCGAGGGCCAGGCGGTGTTTTATGTGGTGGTCGCTGCGGCTCTGTTTGTTTATCCGTCGGCGCTCGGCTGGGGTAATTGGGATGCCTACAGGCTCGGTTGGGGATCTGCTGGAATGTGGGCCGGGCTGCTTCTTGTATCTGTTGTTTGCTGGGTGGCCGGATTACGGCTGCTACCGCTGTTGATTGCACTTGCAATGGCGTCATGGACTGCGCAGTTGATGGAGTCAACCAATCTTTGGGATTATTTATTCGACCCATGGCTTGCGACCGCAGCAATTTTTAAAAGCGGGGCTGCGGCTACGACACAATTGCGGGGTCGCTTTCCTCATAAAAAGAATGTTGGGGAAATAACCGGAGAAATTGTTTGAGACCATTTGCTTTTGTTTTTCCAGGTCAGGGCTCGCAGTCTGTGGGCATGCTGGACGCTTGGGGCGACCATACAGTGGTGCGCGAAACGCTGGCAGAAGCGTCAGATGCACTAGGGCAAGACCTTTGTGCGTTGATCAAGGAAGGTCCCAAAGAATTGCTAGGCCTGACCACGAATACACAGCCTGTCATGCTGGTGGCGGGCGTGGCGGCATTCAGGGTCTGGATGGCGGAAACTGGCGCACGTCCAGCGGTGATGGCAGGCCATTCACTGGGCGAGTATTCCGCATTGGTCGCCTCCGGTGTGCTTTCGCTAGGAGCTGCTGCGCCGCTTGTGCGCTACAGGGCCCAGGCCATGCAGGATGCGGTGCCCGTCGGGGTGGGTGCGATGGCAGCTATCCTGGGTATGGATGCCCGGGACGTTATAGGAGGTTGTGAAGAAGCCAGCCGTACGTTTGGGGGCAACAGCCTTGAGGTCGTTGAGGCAGTTAATTTCAACGACCCCCTCCAGACGGTTATTGCCGGTAGCAAGGCTGCTGTAGACAAGGCTTGCGAAATGTTGAAAGCGAATGGGGCCAAGCGGGCTTTGTTGCTGGCAGTTTCCGCCCCATTTCATTCGAGTCTGATGAAGCCTGCCGCTGAGAAACTTCGTGAGAAGCTGGCGGAGATTGAGTTCGGTCTGCCACAGATTCCAGTCATCAACAATATCGAGGTGGCGGTCGAAACTGACGCAGATCGCATTCGTGCGGCTCTCTACAGCCAGGCGTTCGGACCGGTACGCTGGGTCGAATGTGTTCGGGCTATCAAGGCGCGGGGAGTTACAGCGCTGATTGAGGCGGGGCCTGGCAAAGTGCTGGCCGGACTTGTCAAAAGAATTGATCCGGAACTCATTGGGCTGCCGCTGTTTGATCCGGCCACGCTGGCAGAAGTACAAAAGGCAATGGCATGAGCGATATCAGGTTTGAGGGTCAGGTCGCGCTGGTTACTGGCGCCTCCCGGGGGATTGGCGCGGCTATCGCCATGCAGCTGGCGCATCAGGGCTTGAAGGTGATTGGTACTGCAACCACCGACGAAGGCGCCAGCAAGATCAGTCAAACGTTAGGCGCTTTTACCGGCTGTGCAGGAAGAAGGCTCGACGTTAACGACGCGCTCGCGTCCGAAGCGCTGGTGGAGAACATTTTCAAGGAGCATGGCGGACTGCAGGTGCTTGTCAATAACGCCGGCATCACGCGCGACACGCTGGCGATGCGAATGCGAGACGATGACTGGGATGCAGTGCTCGACACTAACCTGAAAGCAGTTTTTCGCATGAACCGTCTCGTGATGCGGGGAATGATGAAGCAGCGCTATGGCCGGATTATCAGCATCACATCGGTTGTAGGTGCTGCTGGCAATGCCGGACAAAGTAACTATGCGGCTGCCAAAGCGGGTGTGGCAGGCATGACTCGCGCGTTGGCGCGAGAACTCGGTTCCCGCAACATCACTGTCAACTGCATTGCTCCCGGATTCATCGAAACGGACATGACCGCCAGCCTGTCCGAAGCGCAGCAAAAAGCTTTGCTGGGACAGATTCCGTTGGGTCACCTGGGGCAGCCGCAGGACATCGCTCACGCCGTCGCATTCCTGGCCAGCCCGCAGGCCGCGTACATTACTGGTCAGGAGATTCATGTCAACGGTGGGATGTACATGCAGTAGTGGTTCTGTGGTGAAGCTATTGTGCTTGTCGGACATTAGTAAGACAGAGAAATCGACGGCCGGGTTCCATCCGTGCGGCCTGATGCTCGAGGGAAGGTCCCCGAGGCGTTAAAATCACGGATTAATTTACAACCCTCAGAGGGAAATATGAGCGATATCGAAGCACGCGTTAAGAAAATCATTGCCGAGCAACTTGGCGTCGAAGAAGGTCAAGTCACCAACGAAAAAGCCTTCGTGGCAGATCTGGGCGCTGATTCCCTTGACACCGTTGAATTAGTGATGGCGCTGGAAGATGAGTTTGGTATTGAGATTCCAGACGAAGATGCCGAAAAAATCACTACGGTTCAAAACGCTATCGACTACGCAAATACCCACCAAAAGGCTTGACGCCGCTGTCGATGCACCAGGGTTCACCCCTTTGCTTTTGCTATCACCTTGCCCGAAAAGCCGTCTCTGGCCTGATCAGGCTTCATTCAGGATTTTTCAATGAGTCGTCGTGTTGTCGTGACAGGTCTCGGTTGCGTCAGCCCGGTGGGAAATACGGTTGAGCAGTCCTGGTCCAATCTTTTGGCTGGCATCTCGGGCATAGACCTCATTACGCAGTTCGATGCGGGCAATTTCGCCTGCAAGTTTGCAGGTGAGGTCAAGAGTTTCAACATCGCGGACTACATTCCCGAAAAAGAAGCCCGTCACATGGACCGCTTCATTCATCTGGGCCTGGCGGCTGCGTGTCAGGCGGTTGCTGACAGCGGACTGCCCACAGGCGAAGCTTTGGGCGATGAAACTGCAGTACGTATCGGTTGCAACATCGGTTCCGGTATCGGTGGCTTGCCAATGATTGAGCAGACACACGCAGAGCTGGTAAATCGCGGCCCTCGCCGGGTATCACCTTTTTTCGTTCCTGCCTCGATCATCAACATGATTTCCGGTCATGTGGCGTTCAAGTTCGGATTCAAGGGTCCGAATATCGCCGTAGTCACTGCCTGTACCACCGGCCTGCATGCCATTGGCCTTTCAGCGCGGATGATCGAGTACGGTGATTGCGATGTGATGGTTGC
>JANPFZ010000189.1:0-2602 GCA_031423655.1 Polaromonas sp. | reverse complement strand
GTGCCCGACGCCTTCCTCAAAATGATTGCGGTGCATGAACTGGCGCACATCAAGGAAAAAGAGCATGACAAGGATTTCTACAAGCTCTGCACCTACATGGAGCCGCAGTACCACCAGTACGAGTTCGATCTGCGGGTGTATCTGACGCACATGGATGTGGCCGGCAAGCTGACCTGGGCGGCGGCTTGACTGGCAACAAGCGTGTCGATAAGCAATAAAATCAACCTATAGCCCAAGCAAAGCCTGCGCAGGAAGCTACTATTTTTATAGCGCCTGCAGCACAGCCCCTTGTTTAGCCATCCATCGCCACCAAATGCCCGATGCAAATTTGCACTTTTTGAAGGCTCACCTCATGTTGAACCGAACGATCACGCACTTCATCGGGAAATTCGGAAAATGGCTGACCATTTCTGCCCTGCTGGGCTTTGGCCTGGTCATGGCGCAGACAGCGCCGGCTGACCCGACGCTAAACCAGATCTATGAAGCCGCCCAGGCGGGGCAGCTCGATAAAGCGCAAACCATGGTGCAGCAGGTGCTGGTGCTGCATCCGAACAGCGCCAAGGCGCATTTTGTACAGGCCGAACTGTTCGCGCGCCAGGGACAGTTGCCCAAGGCCCGTGAAGCGCTGGCCGCAGCCGACAAATTGGCGCCTGGCCTGCCATTTGCCAAATCCGAGGCAATTCAAAGCCTGCGCGCGCAGCTGGACGCCAAGGGCAGCCCGCCAGCCGTTAAAAACCAGCCAGGCAGCAGCTTTGGTGCTGTCACGCCGGCCAAGCCGGCGGCTGCACCGGCCAACTTGCCGTGGGGAATGATTTTGCTTGGGGGCGGCGCGGCGATTGCGCTGGTCGTCTTCCTGATTCGCAGAAAGCCCGCGCAGACATTTACACCGCCGATGCCTTACGCCAACCCGGGCAGCAATCCGGGCGCCATGCCCGGAGGCGGCCTGAACGGCCCGCAAACCTTTGGCATGGGCGCGGGAAGCGCGCCAAGCTTACCGGTTTACGGCCAGCCACAGGGTCAGGCACCGGGCCAGCCTTATGGCCAGCCACCCGCCGGTAGCGGCATGGGTGGCCGATTGGCAGGTGGCTTGGCAACGGGCCTGGCCGTAGGCGCGGGCATGATGGCGGCGCAGGCCATCGGCAAGACGCTGACGGGCAATAACGAAAACGGCAATCGCCCTGCTGACGGCGGCGGCAACAACCAGCAGCCCCTTTCAAACAACGCCAGCAATGGCACCGGCAACAATGACATGGGCGGGCAAAACTTCGGCGTTGAAGACAACGCCTCATGGGACGACGCAGGAGCAGGTGGTGACGCGGGCGGCGGCGACTGGGACACCTGATCCTGATTCCTCAATACTGTCCACGCTGACCAGCCGTTGCCGGTCAGCGCTGCCAGTCCACCCGCTGGGACAGCCACTCGAAGGCCATGTCGGTCACCACGGCCAGCATGCCGACCAGCACGGCGCCCTGCAGTACATAGGCGGTGTTGAAGCCGCTCAGGCCGACGATGATCGGCGAGCCCAGCGTTTTGGCACCTACGGTGGAGGCAATCGCCGCCGTGCCGATGTTGATGATGACCGAGGTGCGCACACCGGCCAGCCACACCGGCAGCGCCAGCGGAATTTCGACCTGCCGCAAACGCTGCCAGGGCGACATGCCCATGCCAGTGGCCGACTGAATCGCCGCCGGCGGCACTGACTGCAGGCCCGCCACCGTGCCCCGCATCACCGGAAGCAAGCCATACAGCGCCAGCGCGATCAGGGCGGGCAGCTCGCCGAAACCGACCAGCGGCACCGCCACCGCCAGCACCGCGACCGGCGGAAAGGTCTGGCCGATGGCCACGACCACCTCCAGGACCGGCCGAAACTGCGCACCCGCCGGACGGGTGATCCATATACCAGCCGCGCTGCCAAACGCCACCGAAAAAAGGCTTGACAGGCCGACCAGCGCAACGTGCTGCCACAGCAGTTGCGCAAACGGCTCCTGCGTGTACACCGGCCGGTCCAGTGCAGGAAACAGGCTGGAAAACAAGGGCTGCGAATGCGGCAGCCACAGCACCAGCGCGGTCAGCACCAGCACCGCCCACAGCAGCTTGCTGCGCCAGCACGCGCGCAACCGACCCGAAGTTGATTGCATCACCGCCACGGGCGCTGCATCAGCCATGGGCCAGCCCCGCCCGGCTGAAAATATCGGCCGCATGCAGCACGCCCGCGTGCGCGCCTGATTCGTCTGTCAGGTTGACGCACGCGGTCTGGTGCGCCGCAAGATAAGACACCGCTTCGCGCAGCGTGACCGAAGCCGGCAGGCTGGCCGCATCGCGCGCGGGCTCAGCGCGCGCCAGACTGATGGCCAGCTTCAATGACAGCAGCTTGATGCCGATGTCGCTGCCGCCGACAAATGCGGTCACCAGTGGGTTGGCAGGCGTAGCCAGCAATTGCAGTGGCGTGCCGACCTGCACAATCTTTCCGTGGTCGAGCAGCACGATTGTGGTTGCCAGCAGCAAAGCTTCGTCGATGTCGTGCGTCACCATCACAATCGTTTTGCCCGAGCTTCGGTGTACGCGCTTGATTTCCTGCTGCAGCGACGCGCGAATCACCGGG
>JANPFZ010000188.1:0-4658 GCA_031423655.1 Polaromonas sp. | reverse complement strand
GACACTGTCGAAGCAGCCCGCAATGCGTCGCGCCTCCGTTCTTCCATCACCACCCATCAGCGCTGCTTGCGCGACGGCTGCGTTGAAAAGACGCGCGCCATCGAGGTGGCGATTCAGCCCCTTGCTTTGTGCCAGTGCGGTGGCCTGCTGCACATAGTCAAACGGCAGCAGTTTGCCGCCCAGTGTGTTTTCCAGCGCCAGCAAACGCGTGCGGGCAAAGTGCGCATCGTCGGGTTTGATCGCCGCTTCAATCTCATCGAGCGCCAGCGTGCCGTCGGGCTGGTGGTTAATCGGCTGCGGCTGCACGCTGCCGAACACCGCCGCGCCGCCACCTTCCCAGCGGTAGGCATGCGCCATCTGCCCGACGATGTATTCGTCACCGCGCTGGCAGTGGCTCAGGATGCCGCACAGGTTGCTTTGCGTTCCGGTGGGCACAAACAGCGCCGCTTCAAAACCCAGCATGGCGGCGATTTTTTCCTGCAGCGCGTTAACGCTCGGATCGTCACCAAACACATCGTCGCCCAATGGTGCTGCGTGCATGACTGCTCGCATCGCCCCGGTCGGCTGGGTCACGGTGTCACTCCGCAAATCGACAGTTTTATTGGTCATTTAAGCCTCTAGCCCTTGTAATACGTGCGCCAGCAGCTATGTTTTAAATAGCGTTTGGCATGATTGCTACACGCGTTGCTCAAGAAAATTTTTCAGCATCGCATGGCCATGCTCGGTCAGTATCGACTCGGGGTGAAACTGCACGCCCTGAATCGGCAGTGTTTTGTGGCGCACGCCCATGATCTCGCCGTCGTCCGTCCACGCGGTCACTTCAAGCACATCGGGGCAGCTTGATTTTTCAATCGCCAGCGAGTGGTAGCGGTTGACGGTGAACTGCTTCGGCAAATCGGCAAACACGCCCTGCTGCGTCGTGGTGATGACGCTGGTTTTGCCGTGCATCAGCTGCTGCGCGCGAATGATGTTGCCACCAAATGCCGCGCCAATCGCCTGGTGTCCGAGGCACACACCAAGAATCGGCAGCTTGCCGGCGAAATGCTGGATCGCCTTGACGGAAATGCCTGCCTCGGCTGGTGAACACGGGCCGGGCGAGACCACCAGCCGGTCGGGTTGGTGTGCCTCGATTTCATCAACCGTGATCTCGTCGTTGCGAAAAGTCTGCACGTCAGCGCCCAACTCGCCGAAGTACTGGACGATGTTGTAGGTGAAGCTGTCGTAGTTGTCGATCATCAGGATGCGCATAAGGCCCCCACGCTTGTCGCTTCGCGAGCCTTCGGCCTTGCGCTGCCCCGTTCACAGATAAAAAGAAAAGGGGCCGCATTTTGCCTTGGGGCGGCCCGGCGGCAAAACATGTTTATGTGTATGTACATGGTGATTTACTCCAGACCTTCTTCAACCAGCTCACTCGCCCGCAGCAGGGCCCGCGCCTTGGCTTCGGTTTCTCTCCATTCCAGCTCGGGCACCGAATCAGCCACCACGCCGGCTGCCGCCTGCACGTAGAGCATCTGGTCCTTGATGATGCCGGTGCGGATGGTGATGGCCACGTCCATGTCGCCTGAATAGCTGAGGTAGCCACACGCGCCGCCGTAGAGGCCGCGCTTGGTCGGCTCCAGCTGGTCGATGACTTCCATCGCATGCACCTTGGGGGCGCCGCTGAGCGTGCCGGCCGGAAAAGTTGCTTTCAACACGTCCATGCCGGACATGCCATCGAGCAACTCGCCTTCGACGTTGCTGACGATGTGCATCACATGGCTGTAGCGCTCGACCGCAAACGCTTCGGTCACTTTCACCGTGCCGGTTTTGGCGATACGGCCGATGTCGTTGCGGGCCAGGTCGATCAGCATGACGTGCTCGGCACGCTCTTTCGGGTCGTTGACCAGTTCATGCTCGGCAGCTTTGTCGGCCTCGGGCGAAGAGGCGCGCGGACGTGTACCGGCGAGCGGCCGTATGGTAATTTTTTGACCGCCACCTTCAGCGATTGAGACCTGCTCCTGCCGCACCAGAATCTCGGGTGACGCCCCGACCACATGGAAGTCGCCGAAGTGGTAGTAATACATATAAGGCGAGGGATTGAGCGAACGCAGCGCGCGGTACAAACTCAGCGGTGACTCGGTGTAGCGCTTCTTGATGCGCTGGCCGACCTGCACCTGCATGAAGTCGCCAGCCTCAATCATCTTCTTCGCGCGCTCGACGGCGGCGATGTAATCGGCCTTGGCAAAATCACGCTCCGCCGGGTAGCTCTGCGACGCTTTCACTACAGGGGCACTGACCGAATACTTCAGTTGATCCTTGAGGCCCTTCAAGCGCTTCCTGGCATTGGCATAGGCCTCGGGTTGCGCCGGGTCGGCATAAACGATGAGGTAAAGCTTGCCCGAGAGGTTGTCGATGACGGCAAGTTCTTCGCACTGCAGCAGCAAGATATCAGGGCAACCCAGCGTGTCGGGCGGGCAGCTTTTTTCCAGCTTTTTCTCGATGTATCGCACCGCGTCGTAGCCGAAATAGCCCGCCAGCCCGCCGCAAAAGCGCGGCAAACCGGGGCGCAGGGCGACCTTGAAACGCTGTTGGTAGTCGCTGACGAAATCGAGCGGGTTTTGCGTTGAGATTTCCACGACCTGGCCGTCGGTCACGACTTCGGTTTTTGCCTCCGCGCCAAAGCCCGAGGCCCGCACCAGCGTGCGTGCCGGCAGGCCGATAAAGCTGTAGCGTCCAAAGCGCTCACCGCCGACCACCGATTCCAGCAAAAAACTGAATTTGCCACCATCTCTGGAAAACGCCAGCTTCAAATAAAGCGACAGCGGGGTTTCGAGGTCGGCAAATGCCTCCGCCATCAACGGAATACGGTTGTAGCCCTGGCTGGCCAGGCTTTTGAATTCAAGTTCAGTGATCATGAGGGAATCCTTCACGGGGCAGCGGGCGCAATGGTCGCTGTAGTGACCTTGCCGCAGTTCATTCAGCAGGCCCTAAACCTGGGGGCCGGAATGCTCATGACGAAAGCCAGGAGCGCATCAAAATCAGGTTGGCGAAGCGCCTGCGACGATGGCACGGGAACGCATACAGCGTTGGCCCGCGGACACCTCAGCCGTGCGCGAATAGGCAGGAACGCCAGGGCCAGGCTCCCCGGCCTGAATGACCCGTCTGAGTGATGCGGTGGATGAACATGGCGCTCAGTGTAGCAAGAGCGGCGGCGAAGTGAAACGCCGTCACTTTGACTGCCGGCAAGACGTTTTCGAGGCTTTCAGCCGATGCAGAAATTCCGCGCCTGCAATGCCGCGCCTCTGCGCCATCGCTGGTCCGGTTTGTAGCCGTGCCGACGCAACCCAGCCATCGTGCAAGCCTATGCCACGGGCTGCGCTAGCGTGACGGAGATTGCCCAGGCCTTGGAGACCCCAAACAGACCCCCAATGTTTCTTCAAACAAGTGGCCGACTCGGGTGAGTAAATCTGCGTTTTCTTCTGGATATCCAGCCCGCTAGAGCGCTAGCGCCAGCGGGCTTCCTGTACCCACCACCTGTGCTGCGGATGGGTCCCAATCTTTATTAAATTGTCACATAAAACACATTACGATACATTTATGATGTTTTTTCATTTGAGCGCGTCTGTTGCGAGATATTGACATAGAAGAATGACAGCAAATCGATATTTAAAAGACAGTAAACGCAAACTAACATGAAATTTCGATCTAAAACAGGTTCATAAATCACTGATTTTTCCCGGTATTGCCTTGATCAATCCTCTCCAGGACACTGAAATCCACAGCAACTAAAGCAACCAGGCAAGCGTTTTTGTTTGTAAATGTTTCTTTAGTTGTTGTTTGAATAGTGCCCAAAATACTTGACCCCAGGCATTCCAGCCATGGACGGGTGTCCAGATTTTTAGGGAAGCTGATGGAGTTGGCATTCGCTGTCAAGATGCGGATGCCGAAAATTAAGGACGAAGGAGAAATCTCATGGCGTCATGCAACAACAGTGATTTACGCAGTGTTCCGTCCGTTCTGGAAACCGCTAGCGCGCCAACGCTTGCCAGGGTTCTGGACTGGTTGGCCGGACCACTGGCGCTCGCGGCTGCAGGTCTGACCTTTTTCGCAGCCTATGATTTGACGGTGACCCAACCGGCGGATCTGTTTAGCGGCGTTCAACCCGCTTTCGTCCATACGGTAGCAGCCCAGGTCACTGCACCCATGCAGCCGGACGGCAGCGGTACGGTTAATGAGCGCAGCCGGGTCTCTGTGCAGGAGAACTCGAAAACCATGTCGATGCTCACCGGAGCAACGCCGCTGAGCTATTGAGAAAATGGAGCGCACTATGGGGCCAGAGCGGCGTATTCGGCCACGTCTTGCATTCACACTTTTTCACACCCGGCGTCAGAATCCAGCTTAGTACGGCCAACGTCGGTACAGACTCCATGCCGAAAAAACATCAGCGCCAGACGCTCCCTGCACATATTCAGCGCTTCAAAGCCGCAAGGAAGGGCGTCAGCCAGCCAGCGCCGCGATGGAGTCGATAAACCCATCCGCATTCACCGCACGCACCGGCTCGCCGTGGTTGTAGCCGTAAGTCACCATCACCACCGGGCAGCCGGCAGCCCGTGCGGCGGCGGCGTCGTTGCTGGAATCGCCGATCATCAGGGTGCGCGCGGGCAGCGTGCCCAGCGCCT
>JANPFZ010000187.1:0-16236 GCA_031423655.1 Polaromonas sp. | reverse complement strand
TTTGCAGGCCAATGGCCATGTTCCGGGTACCGAAACCGTCAATGCCAGCCTGACCGCCGGTGACTACGTGCTGGTTATTACCAACTTCAACTTGTCCGCCAGCTGCTTTAGCCTCACGATTCAGTGATCGCCAGCAGCCAGGGCGCCACACCGGAATTTTTGCCATGACAACAGCTGTTCTTATCTCCTCTATTGTGCTGTCCGGCCTGGTGCTTGCATCTCCCTTCGCCTGTGCCGACAGCGCTAACCACAAAGGTGCCGTCCGCAACAGCCTTGCAGATATGGCTAGCAAACGCGCGCCGACCGCAGGCGTTGTCACATCCAGCGTGCCCAGCACTGTGACCAGCGCCGCATCCGGCGCCAGCCGCAGCGGCACGACCACTGGCACACTGCGCACATCAAAAACCTCGCTTGGCCTGCGCATTGACTACGCCTTCGACCCGCCCGCCACCGGAAGCACCACCGAAGTCCGCCTTAAAGTCCAGGGCAACGAAGCCGGTCGCCCGCTGACAATTGAGGTCGTACCTGGCACCGGTTTGCAGATGGCGCGCGGCCTGCCGGGCAACATCGCCATGCAGTCGGTGCCGTCGGCAGAGCATGTGGTGGCCATCACGCCGACGACCGACGGGCTGCATTACATCCACGTTTTTCTTCGTTCTGGCGGCATGACCGAAGCGCTGGCTATTGCGTTACCCACAGGCAAATCGCAGAGCCTGCCGAAACCGGTTGCCAGCAAAACCATGCCCGACGGACGGCGCGTGAAGTCAATACCGGCCCAGCAATAACGGCGTAATAACGGCGTAATAACGGCGCAATAACGACGCAATAACGGCGCACCAGCAAGCTCGTCTTTTCGCCGCCCACTCAAGCTGCCAAGTCCTTGCCAATGCCTGCCGCGCCGAAATCGCTATTTATGCTGAAAGACCGCATCAACGCGGCGCTGCCGCAAACGCAATGCACGCGTTGCGGCTACCCCGACTGCGCCGCTTACGCCGAAGCCATTGCGATGCAGGGCGCGCCCATCAACCAGTGCCCGCCTGGCGGCGCAGAAGGCATCGCACGCCTGTCAGCTATCACCGGCCAGCCTTTGCTGCCGCTGAACCCAGTCAACGGCGTGGAAGGCCCGCGTGCGGTGGCGGTCATCGACGAAGCCTGGTGCATCGGTTGCACGCTGTGCCTGGACGCCTGCCCGCCTGACGCGATCTTCGGCAGCAACAAGCTGATGCATACCGTCATCGAGCCGCATTGCACCGGCTGCGAGCTGTGCATTCCGGTGTGCCCGGTCGACTGCATCAGCATGGAAAACGTGACGGGCGCGCAATCCGGCTGGGCTGCGTGGTCATCGGTGCAGGCTGATAACGCACTCGAACGCTACACAATTCATAGCGCCAGGCGCATAATTGAATTGGGCAGAAGCACTAAAACGCCTGAAACTATCGATAAATCAGCAGCCGGGGAAGCAAAACCGGCCAGCGATCCAGCGGCGCCAGACGCAGCGCTTCAAAAGCGCGCAGTGATAGACGCTGTGCTGGCCCGCGCACGCAGCCTGCGCGAGAAAGAGCGCTAGGAAAGCTCCGAATAACTCTTCATGAACTCAAGCAGACAACGCCAAGTTTTCAGATGATGGGATTGGACGAAAAGTTGCCGGCAACCCCATCGGTTTTTGCCGCTTCGCGGGGTACTTTGCGCCTTCCTGCTGGAGTGCATCGCGGGTTCGCGCGATTTGTCTTTGTTCGTGGTGGAGGTGGGCGCGGCACCCAAGGTGCCATCAGCCCAACGCTTTATCGACACGGCTATACAACGAGGACATACGCACGCATTCAGCTTTTGTATTGGTAGATTTTTTCGGTTTCAATAGTTACATTACGTCACATTTAGAAAAATCAATCAGTACGCACACGCCGACCAATATCTAAAAATAAGAAAGTCCAAGAACCCAAAAGCGTGTGCAGGCCGCAATGCGGTCTCGAAAGTGCCAATCGGGGTGCTTGTTTTCGTCTCAAATCGTAAGAATCGTAGCTATTTAAGGGTATTGGTAACAAGGGCAGTAGCTTGGAGACTGCCCTTGTTACCGAGTGATGCCCCGGCGTTTCGTCTTACAGAGGAGAGAGCGATGAACTTCACCAGCACGAGCAAGAGAAATTGGCATGAGCAGCCAGATTCTCCAGTGGTCTCTACGGGTGTCACTGGCGAAGGCTTGCTGTTCAATGGCAGCCGCAACGCACTGTGTCGGGGCTGGGATCGCAGAGGGTTCATCGAAACTCTTGGTTTGACAGGGCTGACGTTGGCGGTCGCGCCATTGACCTCGATGCTGATGCCCAGCTCGGCCCTGGCGGGCTCGTCGGTGCAGGATTTCACTTTTGCGATTCTTGCCGACAGCCACACGATGGGTAATAAAAACAGCCCGATGAAAGTCCGGCTGGAGGCCGCCATCAGGCAGATCAACGCGATGGATCCAGCACCCGATTTTGTGATGTATCTCGGCGATGCAATCCACGATGGCACGCGGGAGGAATTCAAGTACTTTGAAGAAATCATTGCCGGTCTTAAACCAGCGATCCACTATTTGGCAGGCGAGCACGACTGGTATCTGGACATGGGCGACTACTACATGCAGCACATGATCAAGCGCGCCAATCCTTATTACTCCTTCAACCACAAGGGTGCGCACGTCATGGCGCTGCATGGCTGCAATCTGAGCGATTTCTGGAGCAAGCGCAGGCTCAGTCCGGAGGAGCGCATGAAAGTGGCAGGCGATATCACGGATGCCAGCCAGGGCCCCTTCACACTGGGCCGGGCGCAACTGGACTGGATGCAAAGAGACCTGGCAAACGTGCCGAAGGATGCACCCATTTTGATCTTCAGCCACGCTCCGCTTTACCAATACCACGAGCCCTGGAACTTCTGGACACAGGACGCCGATCAGGCGCACGCCATTCTCAAGCCGTTTCGCAATGTCCAGGTGTTTCATGCGCATGTGCATCAACTGGTCGAGCACCAGATCGCCAACATGAAGTTCACCGGAATTTTGTCCACCTCCTGGCCGCATCCCTACCCGGAGCGCTATCACACACTGGGCCTGACCGGCCAGATGCCGCGGCCAAATCCGTCGAATCTCTATGACGGTCTGGGCTGGCACATTGCCAGGGTCGAAGGTGGCAGCGGAAAAGTCAGCCACGAGGATATTTTATGGACGCTGAAGCCACCAGTGGCCTGACAACCTGCAGCGCACTCAAGTGCTGTCGCAGGCCCAAATTACACCAGTCAAGGGAGAACCTCATCATGAAGAAACCAGGCTTTCTATCCGTCATGCCATACCTACTCGGCTTGCTGCTGGCCTTCAACCTGGGGCCACTGTTTGCGGCAGGGCCAGATGATGCCGCCAGAATTCCCAGAGGGATTCATATGCAAAACCCCAGGCTGGACCCAGAGCTGGTGCGCAAGACCCGGGAGGAAACCGACAAGGTCGTTCAGCGCGGGGAGATGCTGTGGAAGGATCGCCAATTGGGCACCAATGGCCAAAACTGCAATATGTGTCACCCCAGCGGCTCGGCGACGCATCCAGAAACGTTTCCCAAATACAAGCAGCAATTCCGCCGCGTCGTCACGGTTCAGGAATTCATCAACTGGTGCATCGTGGCCGCGATGCGGGGCGACAGCCTGGAAATTGGCAGCGCGGAGTTGACAGCGCTGGAAGCCTTTCAGGCTTATGAAAATCGCGGTCAAAAAATGGAAATCGGCGTTCCCGGACCCTGATTCAGCGTCTATTTATTGGAGTAAACAAATATGCAAATCAACCGCAGAACCTTTGTTATCCATACCAGCATCGGCGCAGCCGGACTGGTGACTGCGGGCCTGACGCAAGCGCAGTCGGCAATGCTGCTGGAGTCCAACAGCCAGGCAAAAACGCTGGGTTATCGCGAAGATTCAAGCAAAGTCGTCAGCGCGAACTATCCGAAACATGTGGCTGGACAGAAATGCGCCGGATGCCAGATGTTTCGCGCCTCGCAGTCCGCACCCGCAGCCGGGGCCTGCGCCATCTTTCCGGGGAAACTGGTCGCGACAGAAGGCTGGTGCGACGCGTTTGTGCAGAAAGCTTGAGGAACGCCCAGGTGGAATGTCAGGTTAGAGGCAGGTTGACTCTTGGGGAAGGCTACATCACCAAGACATCACACACGTGGCCGCAGCGTTCATGTTGCTACTATTTTCATAGCTTCTTGGGCAAGTAAATCCTGGGCTACAGCCTTATTTAATGCTCAAAAAGCCGCTACACCTGGCTTAAACCCGGTCGCGATGCGAGATTTCCACCACCAGCGCGCGTGCGGCCAGCATCGCCACCAGCTGCTCCGCACTGGCTCGGTTTTTTGCGTCGAGGTTGGCGTCCCATTCGTCGAGCAGGTAGACGCGGGCCTGCGTTTGGCTGACGATTTCTGCCAGTGACTTGAGCTGCCTTTCACCGGACGAATAACCGGCGTAGGTGCTTCGACCGGCTGGCGTTTCCGGCGGCACGGCAACTGCGCCATCGTCGCAGTCATCTACCTCGTCATTTACCTGCCGAGCTGCGAAGGCAAACGCCAGCTTGTCGCTGGTCGGCCAATAAAACGCATCAACCCCGAGCCGGCCTTTCAGTGCCGCCAACAGGGTTGATTTGCCCGAGCCGTTGCTGCCGCGCACGGCCAGGCGCCCTTGCGGCCGCGTCTGCAGGCAGGCCAGCGCTTCATCGACGCTGCTGCATGGCAGGCGCTGCAGGCCGTCATGCAGGGCAACGCCTTCAAAGCGAATACGCTGGTCGAACCCGCTGTCTGCCGACGGCCGCATGGCCTGGCAGGCGCCGCCCATGCGCGTCCACACCGCCAGCAGGTCGTTCCAGCCCGAAGCCAGGCCGTGCAGGCTGTATGACATGTCGATCTGGCGCGGCAAAGTCGCGGCCAGTGCAATCAGCAGCCCGGTATCACCGACATTTCGGCCGGCCACCCAGGCCAGGTAGCTGAAGATCACCAGCAGCGAAAAAATCCCGCATACGGCGGCAATGCCTTCTTTGGCCAGAATGGCGCGGATTTGCGCGTCAAGCGCCGCGCGCAGCCGTGCCTTGAAGCCGGCGTGCCAGAGCCGGAAGTTGTAGCGGTTGCCGGTCGTGATGTTGTCCCATGCGGTGTAGGTATGGGCCGTCATGTGATTGGTGGTGCGCTGCTGCTTGAGATAGGCCGCGGCTACCGGCCTGCGCACCGCGAACTGCAGGGCCAGCAGCAGCACAAATACGGCGGCATAAACGCCGGGCAACCCGGCATCGATGGCAAAACCAAGCACGATGGCGTTAAAGATCAGCGCAAAAAAGAGTTTGAAGTCGGCTTCAAGCTCATAAGTCAACTCAAAAAATATGTGGAAGGTTTCGTTGGTCAAAAATGGCTCGGCCCGCTCGCGTTCGCTTTTGTCGTGGAGCAGTGCCGGAAGATGGCGGTTGTCGCGCGCAAAGCGCAGCATGTAGCGGCCGTAAGCACCAAAACCGGCGCGTTCAGCAAAAATCCAGCTGGTCGCGCCGACGACGTAGGAGCTTGACTGCGCCGCCACAATCCAGACGAAGTCTGAAATCAGAAACTCCTGCTCGGCCACATCACGGCCGGCTGAAATGATGAGAGCCGTTGTGGTTGCTGCCAGCGCGGCTTCCACCACCAGTAAAACCAGCATCCAGTAAAACGGCGGACACAGCAAAAACCGCAGGAAATCACGCTGCCGATAGGCGGCGATGGAGGGTTCAAGAGCACGCGCCGGGACGTGCTGAAGAACGCTCAAGGGGTCGGTGGATGGGGTCATGAGAAAGAGATTTTTCCCTCGAGTGTAGTTTTTACTTTCGGGTGTCAACCCATTTCCAAACTGCCTCGTTACGTATAAGCTTCTCGCGTTGCGGATTTCCGTGACAGGGCAAAGAAGGGACGCTGGCTTGTTCGCAGACCAGACAAGAGTTTTAGTTTTCTACAAACCTGAAAGATTCATCATGAACGCAGTTACCAAACAAAAGAAAAGCAAGAAACCAGTCAAGAAGGTGCCTGCCAAGTAATTGGTGGTCAACTCTGACGAAAAATAGCCCGCTCACTGCGGGCTTTTTTTTGTCTCTAATTCCATCGCTAAATCATCCGTGCACTTTGTAGTCTTCGCTGGCCGTACGTCTGTACTGCCGTCGCTTCGCCTTCGCGTTCACGAATGATTTTGAGATCGAACAGGCTTTAAAAAGAAGGCACTGACGGTCATCGGAGCTTGCCAGGTGAATTTCAGGTTTGGGTCAAAATGGCCCGGTGGCTATTCCCTCATCATTCATCCAGGAACTGCTGGCACGGGCCGACATTGTCGACATCGTGGGCCGCCACGTTCAGCTCAAAAAAGGCGGCGCCAACTTCATGGGACTGTGTCCCTTTCACGGCGAAAAATCACCGTCGTTCAGCGTCAGCCCATCCAAACAGTTCTACCACTGCTTCGGTTGCGGTGTTAGCGGCGACGCGATCAAATTCTTGTGTGAACACGCCGGCATGAGCTTCATCGAGGCGGTCAAGGACCTGTCGCAGCAATACGGGCTGCAGGTGCCCGAAGACGACGTGTCGCCGCAAGACCGGGCCAAGGCCGCGCAGATGCGCGAGCAGCAAACCACCCTGACCAGCGTGCTGGAAAAAGCCGGGCTGTCCTACATCAAGCATTTGCGCGCCTCCGAACGGGCCATTAACTATTTCAAGGCGCGCGGATTGTCGGGCGAGGTTGCCAAAACCTTTGGCCTGGGCTACGCACCCGAAGGCTGGCGCGCGCTGGCCAGTGTGTTTCCTGACTACAACGACCCGCTGCTGGTTGAATGTGGGCTGGTGATTGCCGGCGAACCGGGTGAAGAAAACCCGGCTGGTGAGGCCAAACGCTACGACCGCTTCCGCGACCGGGTGATGTTCCCGATCCGCAATGTCAAGGGCGAATGCATCGGCTTTGGCGGGCGCGTGCTGGGCGACGACAAGCCGAAATACCTCAACTCGCCGGAGACGCCGGTCTTCAGCAAAGGGCGCGAGCTCTATGGCCTGTTTGAGGCCCGCACCGCCCTGCGCGAACACGGCTACGCGCTGGTCACCGAGGGCTACATGGACGTAGTCGCGCTGGCGCAAATGGGTTTTGCCAACACTGTGGCCACGCTGGGCACCGCCTGCACTGCCGACCATGTGCAAAAGCTGTTCCGCTTCACCGAGTCGGTGGTGTTCAGCTTCGACGGCGATGCGGCCGGCCGGCGTGCGGCGCGCAAGGCGCTCGACGCTGCCCTGCCCTTTGCCACCGACGTTCGCACGGTGAAATTTTTATTTCTGCCCGCCGAACACGACCCGGACAGCTACATTCGCGAATACGGCACGGAAGGCTTCGCCGCCTGCATCAAGGCTGCCGTGCCGCTGAGCAAATTCATGCTTGAAGCGGCGGCAGAAGGCTGCGATCTGGACACCGCCGAAGGCCGCGCCCACATGGCCAGCAATGCCCGTCCGCTTTGGAGCGCCATGCCCGACGGCGCCTTGAGAAGCCAGCTACTGGCCGAGATTGCCGACACGGTGCTGATCGACAGCCGGGAGCTGATTCAGCTGTGGTCGCCCGCGTCAAGCGCCTACAGGAAGAGCTATAAAAATAATAGCGCCTTGCGCGTGTCTTCCCTGGGCTACAGCCCTGATTTATCTAAAAACCGGGGCAGTGCAGCAGCGGCAGACTTTGTGCACGCACAGGCAGACACCCACGACTATCCGGACGTGCCTGACTACTACGCGTCTGAGCCATCGTTCTCCCCGCCGCCATCGACTGCTATTGAAGCTGGACGCCCGGCTTTTCGTTCTTCGTCCAGCCCTTCTTTTCGCGCCACGACTGCGCCGCGCCGGGTCGCAGGGCGCGTCTTGCCGGCCAGCCGTGAGGACCGGATCCTGCGCCTGCTGCTGACCGAGCCGGACAGCTGGGATCGCCTGAGCGCTGAAGAGCATCAGCTGCTGCTGGAGCTGCCGGCCCCGCACGGCCCCCTGTTTGTCTGGCTGGAAGGCCAGTTGCACGAGCACGGGCCGCAGCCGTGGGCCGCGCTGCGCGAAGGCCTGCGCGGGCACCTGCATGAGAAGCACGCCAGTGCACAAATCGCGCAGATGCTGGAAGGAATTCAGTGCGATTGGGACGAGGTGCGCAGCATCCTCAACCAAATCCTCAAGCTCAGGCACCAGAGCGAAATGAGCGCACTGGCGCCGCTGGTGATGACTGATCCGGCCGCCAGACAGCGCTATCAGGAGCTTCTTCAGGCGAGTCTGAAAAAGCCTGATGTGAAAGCCTGATTTAAAAGCCTGAGTGGCAAGAAAACATTGCCTAAAAATAAGGCATTAGGGTACAATCCGTATTTCGGCGTCAACTGAACGGTTGATTCCACGGCAAGCGCGACAGCAACACCTCCGGCACCGGCCCCCTTTCACCCAAGGGTACTCACACAAGAGACGGCCAACCTCCCGCAAGGACTGCACTCCAAATGTTCGCCCACACAGCTTGCCAAGAAGATTGATTCGCCATCGTCCCGCGCATGCTTTTGTTCGAGCCTGATTCTTACCGTTTCGCGTGTGTGTTTCTGCCTGACTTCTGCTCCAAGCTCTTGCCAAGCCGCAGACGCCTCGCGTTGCAGCGCAGGCCTGTTCGAAAGACATGTACCGCTGGTCGATGAGTAATGGTTTCTGAGCGACGGACGTGACGCCCCATAGTTTTCCGATTTCTGGAGGTTTTGTGTCCAATTTAAAAAATGACAAGCCGAACACGCAGAACAAGTCCGGAAAACAGCTGGTCGCGCAGCCTGACACTGGCACCCTGCTCTATGAGCAGCCATCCGCCAGCCTGTCATCCAAACCGCCTGCCACAACCCCCACTAAAACGTCTTCGCTAAAAGTTTCAAAGCTTGAAAAATCCGCGCGACCCGCCATATCTGATAAGGCCGCTTCATCCCGCGTGCAGCCCGCATTGACGGGTAAAAACCTGTCGCCAGCCGCGAAAGCTGCAAAACCCGATATCTCCCTGAAGAAAGTTCCAGCCGTGCCAACCAAGTCCACCAAAACCAAATTAACCGAAGCCGCAGACGCTCTGCTGGCTGCTGCCCCGGCAAAAAAGAAAGCCGGTCGTCCGCCGAAAAACCCGGTGGAAGCCGACGCTGCGCCAGCGGCGGGCGCCAAACGAGGCCGCAAGCCCAAAGCGGCTGATGCCAAGTCTGGCGACGACCTGGACATGTCCGACATCGAAGACGATCTGGTGGGTGAACCGGTCGTTGAAACAACCGAAAAAGTCAAACCACTGCGCATGAAGATCAGCAAGGCCAAAGAGCGCGCCTTGATGAAAGAGTTTGGCCTGGACGAAACCGTATTGAGCGAAGAAGACATGCTCAAGCGCCGGATGCGCTTGAAGGCGCTGATCAAACTGGGGAAAACGCGTGGCTATCTAACCCACGGCGAGATCTCCGATCACCTGCCCGACAAGTTGATCGACGCCGAGACGCTGGAGGCGGTGATCATCACGCTGAACGACCTGGGCGTGGCGGTGTACGAGCAGACACCGGACGCTGAATCTCTGTTGATCACGGCCAACGCGCCTGCCGGCTCAACCGAAGAGGAAGCCGAGGAAGCCGCGGAAGCCGCGCTGTCCACCGTTGACAGTGAATTCGGCCGCACAACCGACCCGGTCCGCATGTACATGCGCGAAATGGGCACGGTTGAATTGCTGACGCGCGAAGGCGAAATTGAAATCGCCAAACGCATCGAGGGCGGCCTGATGCGCATGATGGAAGCCATCTCTGAAAGCCCGGCCACGATTGCCGAGATCATGCGTCTGGGTGAAGAAATCCGCGAAGGCAAGATCGTCATCTCTACCGTGGTAGACGGCTTTTCAAACCCGAACGAAGCCGACGACTATGTGGCCGAAGAAGACTTCGATGAATTTGACGAAGAAGACGATGACGACGGCAAGGGCGGCTCTAAAGCGCTGACAAAAAAGCTCGAAGAACTGAAGAAAGAGGCATTGACCCGCTTTGAGAAAATTGCGCTGCTGTTTGAGAAGGTTCACAAGACCTACGACAAGGAAGGCTGGGGAACGCCGACTTACGTCAAGGCGCAAAAAGCCTTGAGCGACGAGCTGATGACGGTTCGTTTCACTGCCAAGACGATTGAAAAGCTGTGCGACCTGCTGCGCGGCCAGGTGCTCGACGTTCGCAAGAAAGAGCGCGAATTGCGACGCATCATCGTCGAGAAATGCGGCATGCCGCAGGAAACTTTCATCAAGGACTTCCCGCCCAACCTGCTCAACCTGAAGTGGGTGGAAAAGCAGGTGGCCTCGGGTAAGTCATGGTCGGTCGTGATGGCGCGCAACATTCCGCCAATTCAGGAGTTGCAGACCAAGCTGGGTGAGCTGCAGGCGCGGGTCGTGGTTCCGCTCGGTCATCTGAAGGACATCAACAAGCGCATGAACGAGGGTGAGTCGAACTCGCGTGACGCAAAAAAGGAAATGATCGAGGCCAACTTGCGGCTGGTTATTTCGATTGCGAAAAAATACACCAATCGTGGCCTGCAGTTCCTCGATCTGATTCAGGAAGGCAACATCGGCCTGATGAAAGCCGTGGACAAGTTTGAGTACCGCCGGGGCTATAAATTCTCGACCTACGCCACCTGGTGGATTCGCCAGGCGATTACCCGCAGCATTGCCGACCAGGCCCGCACGATTCGCATTCCGGTCCACATGATCGAGACCATCAACAAGATGAACCGCCTGTCGCGTCAGCACCTGCAGGAGTTTGGCTTCGAGCCTGACGCCAGCGTGCTAGCCGAGAAAATGGAGATTCCTGAAGACAAGATTCGCAAGATCATGAAGATCGCGAAGGAACCGATTTCGATGGAAACACCGATTGGTGACGACGACGATTCGCACCTCGGCGACTTCATTGAAGACAGCGCCAATACCGCACCGCTGGAAGCCGCGATGCAGGCCGGCCTGCGCGACGTCGTCAAAGATATTCTCGACAGTCTGACGCCGCGCGAAGCCAAAGTGCTGCGCATGCGTTTCGGTATCGAGATGAGTACCGACCACACGCTGGAAGAAGTCGGCAAGCAGTTCGACGTGACACGCGAGCGCATCCGGCAAATTGAAGCCAAGGCGCTGCGCAAGCTCAAGCACCCATCACGATCGGACAAGCTGCGCAGCTTTATCGATACGCTTTAGAAAGCGCTGCAGCGAGAACGCGGCCATTGCCCGCGCATCGGGCGGTGCCGTTTTATATGTGTGTGCGTAACTGCATCGCAAAAGTCATTTTCAGGCCGGATTCCAGCAGATCAGCCAGTCGTCCTACTGCGAGGTGCCGAGTTGATTTGAGGACGGCAGTGGTAGAAGAAAGTGCCGGCGCTCACGCTTGAAGCGGCCGGCAACTCGGCAATCTCGCAGGTGCGCACCCGCCTGGATTGAGCTGGGCTGGGCTGGGAGCCACTACACCCATTCCGCAATGAAGAGGTCAAGCCCATCGCGGTGACCGGGACTCCAGGCGCCTGGCAGAACGAATGCAAAAAAGCTGACCGGCCCCACGATCAACATCAAGGCGGTTGCCCCGCTGTTTGGCTGACCTGATCCTGATGTTTCCTGGCCGGCTGGGTGGCGCTGACTGCTCACCACGCTGGCAAAGGCGCCGTGCAGCGGGAGCCCGTCAAAAAGTCTTTTTTGCATCAATATGTGACGCTTTACTCCCGCGCTCTCATGCCGCGCTATGGTAACGGGATGAGTATTATCAAACGTCTGACAGCAATTATTGCGTCGGGGTTTGCGCTTGCAGCCACTCCCGAGGCGCAGGCATGGAAGGAGCCGAGCCCACTCGGGCCAGGCCGACCGACCCCGAGCGTTACACCGCCGCCACAGTTGCCAGATCCACCGGAAACAACAACTGTTGAGCCGCCGCCCCTGGCGCTTAGAGCAAGTGGGCTGGTAGTTTTCGCGTCGGGCTTTGCACTTGCGGCCGTTGTGGCAGTGGGGCTATGGATGCTACCGGGCGCTGATTCATCGCCTGTAGCTGGAAAACCGAAAACAAGTATTGCGCCGCCGCAGCCAGCAGCGCTGGCATCAGGGAAACTAGCTACCTGCCCCTTGGAACCTGCAGCGGCAGCGGCCAGTGAGAAAGACGGGAAATTTCCCCTGCAGGCCAGCGTTGAAGGCTTGATAGCGGCCGACATCAAATCATTCATTTTCATTGGCAATGAGGCCGCTGCCGCAGGCCGGCCGCGCGACGCCGAAGCAGCTTTCCTGATGGCATGCCGGGTCGCGGACAAGCTCGGGGGAGCCGGTTCGGTCGAGTCCGCCGACGCAAAGTACCAGTTGGGCTCGCACTATGCGAGGCTTGCTCTGGGTGGCGGTGTTGCTGGTGAATCTGACCGGGTGGAATTGCTCAGACGCGCAGAGCCCCTGTACCTCGAAAGCCTGCAGACGTCTATCGCCCGCTACGGCGAAGCCCATGAGAAGTCGCAGCAGGCAGCTAAAGGGCTGGCGGCTGTGCGACAGGCGCCCACGCCCATGCCTACGCCGACGCCGGGGCCAGCGCAGGCGCAGGCACAAATAATGCCGCCAGCGCCTTCACCCAAACTCGCAACCCGTGTCGAAGCATCTGAAAAGCCGCCCAAGCTGGCACCACCTGTCGCTGGTGCGGCCCCGGGCGTGAGCCCCCTGCCGCCCGCCGAAGCCCAAGGAAAAAACCGCCAGCGCCCACCGGCTATACAGAAATGTCTTCCAGCTGTCGCAACACTGGGGCTGTGTAGTCCGGGTATGTAAAAAAAGGAAGTAATCGCATGAATAAACTCGTCTTGGGCACGCTATTGGCAGCCGGGCTGCTTTGCCACGCATCGGCAGCAGTCGCTGCGGTGGAGTACAAAATCGTGACCGCTTCCGAGCGGGGAACCTACATCAAGATCGGGCGCGATCTGGCCCAGTTTGTGGCACCTGCGGCGGGCATCAATCTCGAGGCCTTGCCTTCGGCGGGGTCAGCAGACAATGCGCGACGCTTGCGTTACGAGCCAGGCGTGAAACTGGCCCTGGTGCAGTCGGACGTTTATCAGTCATTTGTTGACCTCGCCGCTGGCGGAAACGCAGCAGCCCGCACCCTGATCCGGCCCTTGCGGGTTATCCTGCCGCTCTATAACGAGGAAATCCACTTTATCGTGCGGGCCGACTCAGAGCGGAACTTCATCCACGAGATCAACAATGCAAAGCTCAACGCCGGCGAGCAGGGTAGCGGCACGGCGCTCACTTCGGCAACGCTCTACCGTTTGATGTTTGGCAGGCCTATGCCGGACGCAAGCACAAGCTACCTTTCAAACGAGGAGGCGCTGGCCAAGCTGGTCACGGACAAGACCATTGATGTGGTCGCAGTGGTTGCAGGCCAGCCCGCCAAACTGTTCGTTGATATGAAGCCCGAGTCGCGCAAGCTTGTCAAACTGCTGAAGTTTGACCCCAACCATGCAAGCAGCAAAGAGGTTCTCAAGACCTACTTTCCCGCCGACCTGCGGGCTATCAACTATCCAAACCTACTGACAACCGATATCCCGGGGTTGGCAGTCAAGGCGTTCCTGGTCACCTACGATTTCCAGCGCAAGGACACCGAGGGCCACCTGCGAAATATGGCGCGTTCGCTGTGCCAAAACTTCGGGACGCTGCAGGAAAAAGGACATCCGAAGTGGCGTGAGGTGGAGCTTGCCCTACCCGATCTCGGTCGTGGATGGTTCTACTACCCGCCGACAACACGCGAAATCCGCTCCTGTATCGCGGAAAAACCCAAGATGGAAACCCGCGTGAAGTCACCGCCGGCAAAAATATGCCCGCAGCAGGAACAGATCCTTGGCCTGTGCCGCTAGCCGCAATATCGTGCTCAGAGACGTTGAAGACCAGCGGTTGTCGCTGAGTGTGCTGACCGAGCAGGCTGAGCTCCAATTACGCGCTATCGCCCTTGCAACTCGCCCTACCGCGCTTTGAGGCTCCCGCACAGCGCAACGGACTGTCAGCCCGCTGAACCTGCTCGATGCCCAGTGCCCCGAGCTTCGCAACCAGCGCCGAGCCTTGCCGGTGAGCTCTCCAAACCGGGGCAAGGCAGTCATCGCCAACAAGCTTATAAAAGCTGCCGCTCAAGCTGGCTCAACACTTCATAACAGGGCAGAACGCTGGCGACGCTGCTGTTCGGCTCGCGACCTTCGCGTATGGCGGAAAAAAATTCACGATCCTGCAGCTCAATGCCGTTCATCGACACAGCCACTTTGCTGACATCGATTTTTTCGTCCTTGCCATTGAACAAATCGTCGTAGCGAGCCAGATAGGTCGCCGTGTCACCGATGTAGCGGAAGAAGGTTCCGAGCGGACCGTCGTTGTTAAAACTCAAGGAGAGTGTGCAGATTGCGCCGTTGGCGGCCTTGAGCTGGATGCTCATGTCCATGGCAATACCCAGAGCGGGATGAATCGGCCCCTGAACCGCGTTGGCTTTGACGATGGGACTGCCGCACTGGTAGGCAAACAAATCGACCGTATGGGCCGCATGGTGCCAAAGCAGGTGGTCTGTCCAGCTGCGCGCCTGCCCCAGCGCGTTCATGTTGGTACGACGAAAAAAATACGTTTGCACATCCATCTGCTGAATGTTGAATTTTCCAGCGGCAATATCTTTGCGGACATACTGATGACTGGGATTGAAGCGGCGCGTGTGGCCGCACATGGCGACCAGGCCGCTGCTTTTGGCAAACGCCACCACGTCCTGCGCCCCCTTGAGCGTGTCAGCCAGCGGAATCTCGACCTGTACATGTTTGCCGGCTTTCAGGCAGAAAAGGGTTTGTTCCGCATGCATCTGCGTTGGCGTACACAGGATGACGGCATCAACTTCATTGAGTGCCAGGCTGTCACTCAAATCCGTCGTGACATGGCCGATTCCGTATCGGGCAGCCACTTCTTTCGTCTTGCCCAGGTCGCGGCCGATCAACGAAACGACCTTGACACCGTCAATATTTTTGATGCCCTCAAGATGCTTGATGCCGAAGGCACCTGCACCCGCCAAGGCTACTTTTATGGTTTTCACTTATGCGTTCTCCAGAATCAGATGGCCGACGGCCGTGTTGGATGCAGGCACATGATAGAAGCGGTGCTTGACCGTGGGCTTGGGGCCGCCGGCTAGGTCGGCCATGGCACCGCGCGCAATCAGCCACATGACCAGCTCAATACCTTCCGAACCGGCTTCGCGAACGTAGTCAATATGCGGCACGCGGGCCTGGCCTTCCGGGTCGGCGATCAAGCGGTCCAGAAAAGCGTTGTCGAACTGTTTGTTGATGAGCCCGGCACGCGGACCCTGCAGCTGGTGGCTCATGCCGCCGGTGCCCCAGATCTGCACCCTGAGCGGCTCGTCATAGGACTCGATCGCCTTGCGAATAGACTGCCCCAGCCTGAAGCAGCGCATGCCGGAAGGCACCGGGTACTGCACGACGTTCACGGCGAAAGGAATTACAGGGCAAGGCCATGCGTCGGGCTGCCCACACATCAGTGACAGCGGCACCGTCAAGCCGTGATCGACATCCATCCTGTTGACGATGGTGAGGTCAAAATCATCCTGAATGACCGACTGCGCGATATGCGAGGCGAGTTCGGGATGACCTTGTACCACCGGCACTGGACGAGGCCCCCAGCCCTCGTCGGCGGGCTGGTAAGACGCTGCCGTACCTATCGCAAAGGTCGGAATCATGTCCAGGCTGAAGGCTGTGGCGTGGTCATTGAAGACCAGAAAGATGACATCGGGCTGGTTTTCTTTCATCCATTTTCTGGATGGCTCGTAGCCAGCGAACAGCGGCTGCCAGTAAGGCTCGGCTGTTTTTCGCTGATCCATCGCTGCGCCTATGGCGGGCACGTGCGAGGTGTAAACGGAGGCAGTAATTTTTGCCATGGTCAGTGGTTCCTGGGCTTCCCAGGCTTTCCGGCCTGGCCTTGCGGTTGGTGGTGCGCTTGCGCGTCGCCGTCTTCGCCGATGACGCGGTTGCCGTCGGCTGAACGGCCGCCGCTGATCATCATGTTGCGGTATTCGTCTTCGGTCATGCCCGTCATGCTGCCCGCCATCTGCTGAAAGCTCCAGCCGTGGGTAGCGCCAAGCTTGGCCAGAAAATAAATATTGCCGCCGAGCGAAATTGCGCGGTTCAGGTCGACATCCAGCACTGCCTGCTTCTGCTCTTCGCTCAT
>JANPFZ010000186.1:0-2982 GCA_031423655.1 Polaromonas sp. | reverse complement strand
CGGATGTGTGCGCCGTCCACATCGGCATCGGTCATGATGATGATGCGGTGGTAACGCAGCTTGGCCACGTTGAAGTCGTCGCTGCCCGGTGTGCCGCCGATTCCACCGGCTTTGCCGATGCCGGTACCGAGCGCGGTAATGAGCGTCAAAATTTCGTTGCTGGTCAACAGCTTTTCGTATCGCGCTTTTTCAACGTTCAAAATCTTGCCCCGCAGGGGCAGAATGGCCTGAAACTTTCGATCACGGCCCTGTTTGGCCGAGCCACCGGCGGAGTCGCCCTCGACCAGGTAAATCTCGCACAGAGCCGGGTCTTTTTCCTGGCAGTCGGCGAGCTTGCCGGGCAGGCCCATGCCGTCAAGAACGCCCTTGCGGCGCGTCAGGTCGCGCGCCTTGCGGGCGGCTTCACGGGCACGGGCCGCCTCGATGATCTTGCCAACGATGATCTTGGCGTCATTTGGACGCTCTTGCAGATAGTCGTGCAGCAGACGGCTGACGATGTCTTCGACCGGGCCGCGCACTTCGCTGGACACGAGCTTGTCCTTGGTCTGGCTGCTGAACTTCGGTTCTGGCACCTTCACGCTCAGCACGCAGCACAAGCCTTCGCGCATGTCGTCGCCGGTGACTTCTACTTTGGCTTTTTTGGCCAGCTCGCTGTCGTCGATGTATTTGTTTATCACGCGCGTCATGGCCGCGCGCAGGCCCGTCAGGTGCGTGCCGCCGTCGCGCTGCGGAATGTTGTTCGTGAAGCAAAGCACCTGCTCGCTGTAGCCGCTGTTCCACTGCATCGCTACTTCAACACCGATGTTGGTGCCCTGGTCGCTCTGACGGTCGCCCATCGCGGCAAACACGTTGGGATGCAGGACGGTCTTGCCTTTGTTGATAAAACCGACAAAGCCTTTGACACCATCGGCGCCGGCAAAATCGTCTTCCTTGCCGGTGCGTTCGTCCTTCAGCCGAATCTTGACGCCATTGTTCAAAAAGCTCAGTTCACGCAGGCGCTTGCTCAAAATCTCGTAATGGAAATCGTTGTTTTCCTTGAAGATGTCGGTGTCTGGAAGAAAGTGAACTTCGGTGCCGCGCTTGTCGGTTGAATCCATCAACTTCATCGGTGAGACTTCAACACCATTCACGGTTTCGATGATGCGGTTTTGCACAAAGCCGCGACAAAACTCCATCACGTGTACTTTGCCATCACGGCGAATCGTCAGGCGCAGCATTTTGCTCAGTGCGTTGACGCAGCTCACACCCACGCCATGCAAGCCGCCAGAAACCTTGTAGCTGTTCTGATTGAACTTGCCGCCCGCGTGTAGCTCTGTCAGGGCGATCTCAGCCGCCGAACGCTTGGGCTCGTGCTTGTCGTCCATCTTGATGCCAGTCGGAATGCCGCGCCCGTTATCGGTCACGCTGACGGAATTATCGGTATGGATGGTGACCACAATGTCGTCACAATGGCCGGCCAGCGATTCATCGATCGAGTTGTCGACGACTTCAAAAACCAGATGGTGCAGACCGGTGCCGTCTGATGTATCACCGATGTACATGCCAGGACGCTTGCGAACCGCTTCGAGACCTTCGAGAATCTGAATCGAGCCTTCGCCATAGGCTTCTGACGCGCCAACCTGGTTGGTGTCGATCTTGGGCTGGAAGTTGGAGCTTTCTTCACCTGCTGCCTCGCCATTGCCCCCGCTGACGTTTACTTCATCGGCTTTGTTGGGCTTGTTTTCTTCAGTCATGTCCGGCTTTTCACAATCTCTTGAATGACCAAACCCGCCTTGGCGAGCGGGTCTGTGGGTAACTTCGGGCTAGTCGCGCGCTTCAAATGCGCATCGGCATGACCACATATTTAAAGGCTGCATCGTCAGGGATGGTGAGCAGCGCTGAACTGTTGGAGTCGGCCAGTTCTATCTTCACCATGTCCTGGTCCATATTGGTCAGCGCATCAATCAGGTAAGTGACGTTAAAACCAATTTCAATCGCTTCGCCGCCGTAGTCGATGTCGAGCTCGTCCACGGCCTCTTCCTGCTCGGCGTTGTTCGATGCAACGCGCAAGGTGCCCGGTTCGATATTCAGTCGCACACCCTTGAATTTTTCGCTGGTCAGAATGGCGGTGCGCTGCAGGCTGGCCAGCAAGGGCAAGCGGCCCAGCGTGATGATGTTTTTGTGGTTCTTCGGAATCACGCGGTTGTAGTCAGGAAATTTTCCTTCAACCAGCTTGGTCACAAACTCCATTCCCTCAAAGCTGAACTTGGCCTGATTACCGGCGAACTGCATCTCGATGGCGCCTTCCTTGTCGCTCAACAAACGCTGCATTTCCAGCACCGTCTTGCGCGGCAAGATTACTTCCTGCTTGGGCACCTCCACATCGAGCATGGCAGATGAAAAAGCCAGCCGATGGCCATCAGTTGCCACCAGGCTGAGCTGCTTGCCTTCGGCGACAAACAAAATGCCGTTGAGGTAGTAGCGGATGTCATGCACCGCCATGGCAAACGACACCTGGTTCAGCAGTTCCTTGAGGACCTTCTGCGGCACCGAAAAAACCGGGCCAAAGTTGGCTGCTTCCTGTACCAGCGGAAAGTCTTCAGCAGGCAAAGTCTGCAGCGTAAAACGGCTTTTTCCACCCTTGAGAATCAGCTTGCTTTGCGCAGATTCGAGCGACACGGTCTGGTCGGACGGCATGGACCGCAGAATGTCGATGAGCTTGCGCGCACCGACCGTGGTGGTGAAGTTGCCGCTGTCGCCGCCGAGCTCTGCGCCTGTACGAATCTGAATTTCGAGATCGCTGGTGGTGAGCTGCAGTTGCGTACCGGTTTTGCGAATCAGCACGTTGGCCAAAATCGGCATGGTATGCCTTCGTTCCACGATGCCTGCAACCGATTGCAGTACCGACAAAACTTTATCCTGAGTGGCTTTTAGAACGATCATGGCTTCCTCTTGTCTTTATCTTTAATTCTTTAATTCAAACTAGTAGTAGTAGTAAGGGTG
>JANPFZ010000185.1:0-3807 GCA_031423655.1 Polaromonas sp. | reverse complement strand
CAATCTCTTCGCCGTGACCAATCTGCTCATCATGCTGCTGGCTGCGGCCATTGCCAGCCAGCTCGCCCGGGCACTGGCCCAGTCGGGGCTGGTCGACTGGTGGTCGAACTCGCTATGGGACACCTCGGCGGTGTTGCAGACCAACTCACCGTTCGGCGTTTTGCTGCACGCGCTGGTGGGCTACGACGCACGGCCTTCCGGATTGCAGCTGGCGTTTTACCTCGGTACCCTGCTCATCATCGCCTTGGGCACCCGGCAGGTGCAGCGCCGCCAACTGCGGCCCCCAGCGCACCCAGATGCGCTGGCGCAGGCCCGATAGATTTGGTTTTTCTTTAACCTTTCCGGAGTTTTATTATGCAAATCGCCAAATCGGCGAGGGCGCTGCTCGCCCTCTCGCCTCTGCTAGTACCTTTCATGGCGCACGCCGGCCCCAACGAGTACGTGCTTAGCCCGATCGTTGAGCAGGGCGAAAAGGAAATCGACTTCACCCTGGGCGCCGAAAAGCGCAAAGACCAGTCCAGGGGTAACGCCTCCTCGCTCGGTTTTGGCTTGGGCGTGAATGCATGGTGGGCCACCGAAATCTCCGCCAAGTGGAAACGCGAGCCCGGCCAGTCCCATGGCTTCGATGCCGTGGAGTGGGAAAACCGTTTTCAGCTGACAGAGACCGGCAAGTACCCTGTAGATGTTGGATTTTTGCTGGAGATAGAACGCCCGAAGGATCGCGCCGAGGGC
This sequence comes from Polaromonas sp., assembly GCA_031423655.1. Classification (GTDB taxonomy): domain Bacteria; phylum Pseudomonadota; class Gammaproteobacteria; order Burkholderiales; family Burkholderiaceae_C; genus Polaromonas. The sequence goes on along the minus strand of JANPFZ010000185.1, from coordinate 3,075 downwards.
TACGAACTGACCTATGGACCGCTGTTGCAGGCCGAGTGGGGCGCGGTCCAGGGAAACCTGAACCTGCTGTGGCAAAAACATGTGCGGGCCAGCGAACCCTTTGATACTGAACTGCACTACCAGGTGCAACTCAAATACCGCGCCTCCGAACGATTTGAATGGGGTGCGCAAGGTTTCGGCTCGCTGGGCCGCTGGGACAAGTGGGCGCCGTCGTCTGAACAGGAACACAAGTTTGGACCGGCGATCTTCGGCAAGATCAAGCTGGCCGGCAAGCAAGCCATCAAGTACAACGTAGCCATCCTGTTTGGCACCAATGATGCATCGCCGAAGACGACGCTGCGGCTACAGACCGAGTACGAGTTCTAGAAGAATTGCTGCCGCAGTGTCGGCTGGGGTTGCGATGTCATCCACTAAAATGCTATTATTTTAATAGCTAAATGTAGCCGTATATCCTGGGCTACAGGCCTTTTTAATCACCAAAACCCCGGCTGATCAGCAGACCGCCTATTTGGCCGCGGCACTCACGCGCCAGATCGCGTTGCCCACATCGTCTGCCACTAGCAATCCACCGCGCTTGTCGATGGCCACGCCGACAGGACGGCCGTAGGCATCGCCTTCGGGGCTGACGAAACCGGTCAACACATCGATTTTTTTGCCGGATGGCTTGCCACCGCTGAACGGAACGAACGACACCTTGTAGCCGCTCATCGGCTTGCGGTTCCAGGAACCGTGTTCACCGACAAAAACGCCGCTGGCCAGCGCCTGCGGCATGGCCTTTCCGCTGGAAAACACCATGCCGAGCGGCGCGACATGTGAGCCCAGTGCGTAGTCGGGAGACACGGCTTTGGCGACCAGATCGGGCCGGGGCGGCTCGACGCGCACGTCCACATTCTGGCCGTAGTAGCTGTAGGGCCAGCCGTAAAAGGCGCCATCTTTCACGCTCGTCAGGTAGTCGGGCACCAAATCGCTGCCGATCTCGTCGCGCTCGTTGACGACCGTCCACAGCGCGCCGCTTTCGGGTGAGAAGCCCATGCCGTTCGGATTACGCAAGCCAGACGCGAAGATGCGGTGGGTGCCGTTTTTGGGGTCAACTTCCCAGATGGCGGCGCGGCCTTCTTCAGCCGGCAGGCCGCGCTCGGCGACGTTGCTGTTTGAACCGACGGTGACATAGAGCTTGCTGCCATCGGCGCTAGGAATCAGGTTTTTCGTCCAGTGGTGGTTGATGGGCCCGCCGGGCAAGTCGATCACTTTTACCGGCGCGGCGGTGATGCTGGTGGCGCCCGGCTGGTAGGGAAACTTCACCACCGCGTCGGCGTTGGCAACATAAAAATCATTGCCGACCAGCGCCATGCCAAATGGCGACATCAGGTTTTCCAGAAACACGGTCCGTATTTCTGCCTTGCCATCGCCATCGGCGTCGCGCAGCAAGGTGATGCGATTGGCCGAAGGTACAGTGGCACCGGCGCGGCCCATCACCATTTTCATTACAGCGCCTTTGATGCCTTTATTTCCCTCAGGCTTGGGCGGCGCATTGCTTTCAGCCACCAGCACATCGCCGTTGGGAAGCACATAGACCCAGCGCGGGTGGTCGAGCTGGTCTGCGAAGGGCGTCACCACCAGGCCGGCCATGGTGGTGGGCATGCCGCCAGCGCGCCAGCCTTTGGCGGGCGCAATATTGACGGTCGGGATCAGGCGCTTGACCGGCTGCGGCAGGGTCGGATTCGCGCCGGTGTCTTCGGCCATCAAAAGCGTGGCCCGGTCGCCGCAGGCACTGAGCGCGGCCAGAAAGGCGGTGATCGGCAGTGCGACAAAGGCCGGGCGGCGCAGGCCGAAAAACCAGCTAGAAGACGAAGCTGACGAGGAAGTTGATTCGCGCATGGGGAACACTTTCGCTGGTGCCAAACGAACGATTTTGGGACGATACCGCGCAGTCGCGTTTGCCATTCAAGTATGCGGCATCCGGCTGAAGTTGGCCTGTCAGCCCGGTGCCTATGGACTTGTCGGCAAGCGCGCCCGCCTGCAGAAAGGCGCCCTGACCGGCATCAGGTTCTGGTGTGGCTCACTAGCGTGCTGGTCGGGAGCTGATCAATTTCCACCAGCAACGTCGCCAGACTGCGGCCCGCCGCATTCAACACCGCCTGACCTTTCTCAGCACTGGCGGCGGCTGCGTTACCGACAGCGCCGTACGGGTTGTAGTCCTGCATCTGCCAGGCGAGTTTGGCGCTTTTTCCGTCACCCAGAAGGCTGAATTTTTCAGCGCGGTCTTGTGAGCTGGAGCGAAAATTCTGCGCCTTCGTCATGTCAACCTGATCGGGTTTGAGCGCCAGCATCATCGACGTTTCAATCTCGCCGGCATGAATACCGAAGCGATGCTCTTCGGCGCTGAACAGGCTGTGGATCGAAGCGCCGCGCTGGTCCAGCAGCGGCAAATTAAACCAGTTGACGCTGTAGACCAGCAGGCCAAGCCGCGCGCGCAAGTCACGCGCCACCACATCGAGCAAACCGACCTGGCCGCCATGGGAATTGAGCAGCACCAGTTTCTTGACGCCGGTGGCAGCGACCGATTCGGCCAGCTCGGTCCACAGGCGAATCACGGTTTCGGCTTTCAATGTCAGCGTGCCGGCAAACGCGGCATGTTCCGGGCTCAGGCCGACAGCCTGCGTCGGCAGGAACAGCACCGGCAGGTCTGCGGGCAGCTGCGGCAACGCGGCGGCGATGACGCCTTCGACCAGCGTCGTATCCACATTGAGCGGCAGATGCGGGCCGTGCTGCTCGATGGCGGCGACCGGTAGCACGGCGATGCAGCGCGCCCGGTCAAGACTAGCAAAGTCGGTACTTTTCAGGTCAGCCCAGAAACGCGGTGCGGCTGGGGAAACTTGAGAAGCAGGCATGGCAAGGATCATGGATGTATTTTGCGGCATGCCCTGCAACGCCGTGACCCAGGCGCTGTCACTTGTCCAGCCGAGGTGCGCTTTGCAGCACGGACGCCAGATCGTTCTTCCAGAATTTCGCCTGGCCTGTGGTGCCGTGCCCGGCGGTTTTGTCGCTGGCCGGAATCAGGAGCGCACGGCCGTT
>JANPFZ010000184.1:0-5131 GCA_031423655.1 Polaromonas sp. | reverse complement strand
TGATGGCACCGCAGGAAGCACGCCCGCGACCTCGACCGCTCCCGCCACGACGACCAGCAAAGCCGTCCCGACTGCCGTGTTCGGTTTGACGGACGCGGTGGCCTTGAGTGGCGGAACCTTGCACACCTGCGCGGTGAAAGCCAACGCTACGGTGGCTTGCTGGGGCGCCAATGAATCCGGCCAGCTGGGCGACGGTACCTTCATCGACCGGCTGACGCCCACGGCCGTACCGGGACTGACGAACGTGGTGGCCATCAGCGCGGGCAAGCAGCACACCTGCGCGCTGCGAAGCAATGGCACGGCCTTTTGCTGGGGCGCGAACAATCTCGGCCAACTGGGCAACGGCAACTTCGCTGCCGTCAGCACGCCTTTGCCGGTGCAGGTGGTGAATTTGACCGGCGCCGTGGCCATTGATGCCGGCACTGACCATGCCTGTGCGCTCAAGGGCGACGGCACGGCCGTCTGCTGGGGTCAGAACCTGTTCGCCCAGCTCGGCGACGGCACCTCTGGCCCCAACACCGACAAGGCCTCGCCAGTGCCTGTGCTGGCTTTGTCGGGCGCCATCAGCATCAATGCCGGCAATCGCCACAGTTGCGCCGTGAAAGCCGATGGCCGCGCCGCCTGCTGGGGCGAGAATCTAGACGGCCAGCTGGGCGATGCCACCGGAATCAAGAAATTGGTTGCAACTAATGTGCCAGGCCTGACAGGGGCAGCGGCTATCAGCGCGGGCGGAGCGCACACCTGTGCCCTCAAAACCGACGGCAGCGCGGCCTGCTGGGGCCGAAACACCGATGGTCAGGTCGGCGACGGAAGCTTGAGTGCGACCCGAACTGCCGCGACGCCGGTACTGGGCGGTGCGGTGTACTGGAAATAGGCCAAGCCCCCCTCCTGCCCACCACCAATCGCTATTAATTTAATAGCTACCTGCGCAGGTATTTATTAGGCTACAGCCTGATTTGGCTTGAAAAACCGGTCAAACAGCAGCGTCAGCGACGCGAAATCCTGCGTGAAGCGATCGCGGTTGACGAAATAGCCTTCGCAGGCCACGGCAAAAAACTCGGCCGGGGCGGTGGCGCCATAGGCATCCAGCCAGGTTGGCGGGGCGCCAAAGCGCTCGGCCATGGCCACCTTTTCGCAAAACGCGTCGTACGCGGGCTGAAAGACGTCGTCCCAATCGGCTTTGGCCCGGCGCGACGGCATCGGCGGGCAGCCGTCGGCGCCGCCGTCGCGCATGTCGATCTTGTGGATAAATTCGTGGATCACGACGTTGTAGCCGTCGGCAGCCGTGTCGCCCGAAGCCGCTACGTCTTGCCAGCTGAGCGTGACGGGACCGCGTTCCATCGCCTCGCCGGTCAGCTCCTCGCTGTAGCGGTGGACCACGCCGTTGTCGTCGGTCACCTCGCGGCGGGCCAGCATGGCGCCGGGGTGTACGACGATGCCCTTGAAGTCATCGTAGAACTTCAGGCCGAGATGCAGCACCGGCAGGCAGGCCTGGGCTGCAATCGCCACAGCCATCTCGTCGGTTACTTTCAGGCCGTGTGCGCCAGTGAACTGTTTTTTTTGCAGGAATTCGGCTGTCATGCTGCGCAGCCGACTTTGCTCGGCGATGGATCGGCGCGCCAAAAACGGAAATTGCTGCAGGGTGCTGGCCCACATCGCTTCGGGAATCGCCTGGGCGTCGCCTGATGTCAGTGGCTTTGCGCTTTTCAGTTTGTTTTTGAGCCAGTTCAGCATGGCTACAAGTTTATACAAACCCGGCAGCGCAATTGCCCTTGGCTACTGACCCTTCAAAGCAGCTGGATGCGTTCCATGCCGCCCGGCGGCCCTGCAGACAGGCGCAGCACTTCGGCACGCGGTGCGGTCGCGTTCGGGTCTGCATCCCAGTCGCTCAGCACAATACGCTGCAGGCCATCACCAAGATCATGCAGGGCCGGCTGGTGGGTGTGGCCGTGGATCAGCGAGGGCGCGTTGGCGGCTTGCAGCCAGGCGCGAGTCGCTTCCGGGTCGAGGTCAATGAAGGGTGCGCCGGATGCTCTGCGCTGCACCTGCTGCTGCTTGCTTTGCTGGCGCAACTCCCGCGCCATCAGTTGCCGGTCGCCCAGTGGGCGTGCCAGAAAAGTCTTTTGCCACGCGGCACTGCGCACCTGACGCCTGAAGTTCATGTAAGCCGCGTCGTCCAGGCACAATGCGTCGCCATGCGACATCAGCCAGCGCTGGCCCCCGAAGGTCAGCGCACAGGGGTCATCGAGCAGGGTGATGTGGCAAAGATCAGGCAGGCTGGGCCCGCTTGTTTCTTGCCCCAGCAGAAAGTCGCGATTGCCGTGCATAACGAAGATCGCCATCCGCCCGGCAGCATCGGCCAGTACCTGCGCGCAGGCGTCTTCAAAATTCGGGGCTGACTGCTTGCCCAGTACATCGTCACCAATCCACACGTCAAACAGATCGCCCAAAATGAACACCGCGTCGGCCGGTGTGCCTTGCAGGTAGCGCCGCCAGGCATTGAAGGTTGCTGGCTCGCTGGCTTGCAGATGCAGGTCGGAGATGAAATCGACCGTGCGCCAAGCGGCAGGCGCTTGCAGCTCCGTGATGCGGGGGGTATCAGGCCTGGTCACCAATAACGCCCGCCGATAACCACTACAGTGCGACGGCTTTCTCGATCACCACGTCGGTTTGTGGCACATCGCTGTGGCCGCCCTTATTGCCGGTTTTGACGGCTTCGATCTTGTCGACCACGTCCATGCCCGCCACCACCTTGCCGAACACGGCATAGCCCCAGCCCGACGCATTGGGTGCGGTGTGGTTGAGGAAACTGTTGTTCGACGCGTTGATGAAAAACTGCGAACTGGCCGAATGCGGCGCATTGGTACGCGCCATGGCGACGGTGTACTTGTCGTTCTTCAGGCCATTGCCAGCTTCGTTTTCAATTTCGCCGTCGGTGGCTTTTTGCTTCATGCCGACCTCGAACCCGCCGCCCTGCACCATGAAGCCGGGAATCACGCGGTGAAAAACGGTATTGGCGTAGTGGCCCTTGTTGACGTAATTCAGGAAATTGGCGACAGATTTCGGCGCCTTGGCGGCGTCGAGTTCAAGCGTGACGACGCCGTGGTCCTTGATGTGGAGTTCGACTTTTGGATTGCTCATGAGGGGGTCCTGTTAAAAAATAAATAGGGGTGATGGGGAATCAGCTGACGATGCTGGCCGATTTGATGGTCACCGGCGTTTTGGGTACATCAGAAGGAAACGGCCCGCCGGCACCGGTGGGAAGTTCCTTGATTTTGTTGACGACATCCATGCCGCTGGTGACCTTGCCGAAGACGGTGTAGCCGAAAAGCTGCGCTGCCTTGACCAGCTGGTCGCGTGGCGTGTTTTCGTACACCCGGCCCTGGAATTCGAACTTCGGCACCGGGTCTCCGGGCGGGATCACGGTCGGGTTTAAAAAGTCGTTGTCTTTGACGTTGATGAAAAACTGCGACGACGCCGAATGGGGGTCATTGGTACGGGCCATCGCCAGCGTGCCGACGACGTTTTTCGGGCCACCTTTGGCGAGCGCCGCCTGACCCTCATGCGCCACGGGCGGACGGGTTTTCTTTTCGGCGTAAGCGGCGTCATAGCCGCCGCCTTGCACCATGAAGTTGCTGATCACGCGGTGAAAGATCGTGCCGTCGTAGTGCTTGTCCTTGACGTACTGCAGAAAATTTTCAACCGTCTTTGGCGCTTTGTCGGGATACACCTCGACGGTGAAATCGCCTTCGCTGGTGACGAACTTCACTTTGGGAGCGGCTTGCGCAGTCGCCGGGCCGGCCAGCGACATCAGCGTACACGCCAACAGAGGCGCTGCAAGCGGTGCAAAAAATCGGGCAAAAACCATTAAATGATTCCTTCAAAAAATATTTTCCATTGGCTGCCCTGGCGCGCCCAGTACTGGCGTTTGGTGCGGCCTGTTTTGGCGCCTTTGACGAGCTCGCCAAAGGTTACCACCATCGTATCGGCGCTGTCGGTCCAGCGCAGGTAAGACACATCCTTGATCTGGATGTCGCGTCCGCGCAGTTGTTTGATCTCGCTCTGCAGGCCCGGCTTCCACTCAGCCAGGGTTTTCCCAAAGCTGGTGAAGTCGGGTGCGTACCAGCTGGCAAGGCGCTCCAGGTCGCCACTGACCTTGGCCTGGTGCCAGCCTTTAAGAACCTCATCGAAGGACTTGGTGTCGGAGCTGAGCGATGGGGCTGGCACCCATTTCAGGCTGGCGGCAATGACCACCGGCGTGCTGCCAATAGCCACGGTTTTGATGACGCGCTCCAGATCCGGATTGGCGAGCACGATGCAGCCGTCACTGGCCAGCGGCGCGCGCGAAAACTGCGTTGGCGGCGTGCCGTGCAGCCAGATGCCGCCGCCGGTTTTTCCGCGCTTCAGGTCGAGCTGGTTCGGGTAATTGATGGGCAGCGCGCCGGAGCCGTAGAAGTCTTTGAGTGACGTTGGATCCAGATTGCTGGTGACAAAGTACACGCCCAGCGGCGTGCGCAGATCGCCTTCCAGCGATTTTTCGATGCCGGACTTGCCCACGGAGATGTAGTAGTCGGCCAGCAATTTCAGGCCGCTCGACCTGAAGCGCGGAAAAACCGGCGGCGGCATCTGGCTGCACGGCGCGCCGCCGACCCAGTTTTCGCGCGCGCCACTAGCCACCGACGGCTGCGTGGTGCTGGCCAATCCGGACCTGGAGCGCATCATCAAGACCGTGGAGGTGCGCAGCACGCCGGTGGTGATCGCCGCCAGTCTGAAATGGGTGGCGCCGCAATCGCTGGGCCCGGATGTCAAGTCGTTCGACGATGTTCTCAAAGGCTGGCACCAGGCCAAGGCCAGCGGCGATTTCACACGACTTTCCAGCTGGTACGCGCCCGACTTCACCAGCTACGGCAAGACGCTGGCCCAATGGGCGCCCGGCCTGCAAACCGAACTCAGGCAACTGCGCGGACGCGAGACCCAGCTCAAGGATGTCTCCTACCTGCGCTGGACGGACACCGCCGACACGATGGTGGTAACCTTTGGCGAGGTCGCCGGTGCGGCGAAAAGCGGTCCGGTCAAGCGCCAGTACTGGGTGCGCCAGGGGCCGCAGTGGAAGATATTTTTCGAAGGAGTG
>JANPFZ010000183.1:0-8710 GCA_031423655.1 Polaromonas sp. | reverse complement strand
CAGTTTCTGCGCCGCTGGCTGATCGAATGGGCCGACCGAAACGACTACAACATTTATGCCGACGGACTGGTGCTGCGCACCACGCTTGATTCGCGCCTGCAGACGCTGGCCAACAAGGCGGTGGAGCGGCAGGGCGACCGTCTGCAAAAATCTGCCAATGCCGAATGGAGCCCGCGTGCCTGGGCCGGAAAAAAAGACCTGCTGGCGGCTTTGGTGCGCGAAACGCGCGAATACAAGGCGGCGCGTGAGTCGGGAGCCAGCGAAGCAGAGGCCATCAAGCAGGTGCAGGCCGACCCGGCTTTCATGCAGTCGCTGCGCGAAGAAAAAACCCGGCTGCAGGCTGGCTTTCTGGCGCTCAACCCGTCCAACGGCCATGTGATGGCATGGGTTGGCAGCCGTGATTTTTCTGAAGACCAGTTCGACCATGTGCAGCAGGCGCGCCGGCAGCCGGGTTCGACCTTCAAACCGTTCGTTTATGGCGCGGCGCTTGAAAACGGCTCGCGGCCCGACGATTTTTTTTATGATCAGGCGGTGGAAATTCAACTAGGCGGCGGCCAGGTCTGGCGCCCCAGTGATGCCAGCGCGCCCAGCGGCCAGGCGATGACATTGCGCGACGGCCTGGCTTATTCCAAAAACACCATTACTGCGCAGGTGATGCAGATCGTCGGCGCCGAGAAAGTGGCCGCGCTGGCGAAGCTGATGGGCGTGCGGCAAAGCAGGCTTGAAGCGGTGCCGTCGCTGGCCCTCGGCACCAGCCCGGTGACGCTGAAGGAAATGGTCGCCGCCTACGCGACGATTGCCAACAGCGGCTCGTATGTCGAACCCGTGCTGGTCACACGCGTTGAAGACCGCAACGGCAAGGTGCTGGAATCGTTCGAGGCGAAATTGTCCGAACCGGCCCTGCCCGCAGCCACCGCGTTGTCACTGCTCGACATGATGCGCGGCGTCATCGACAAGGGCACCGGTGCGGGCATTCGCAGCAGCTACGGCATCAAGGCCGATGTGGCGGGCAAGACCGGCACCACGCAGGACAACACCGACGGCTGGTTCATCCTGATGCATCCGCAGTTGGTCGCGGGCGCGTGGGTCGGCTTCAACGACAACCGCATCACGATGGGCAATGGCTGGGGGCCGGGCGCCCGCAGTGCGCTGCCGATAGTGGGCGAATTTTTCCAGCAATCTTTCAAGTTGCGCGTGATTGATCTGCGAAAGCGTTTTGCCGCCCCGCCAGACGTCGGACCAAGCGGGCAGGGCGGTGGCTGGGCCAATGGCATGCCCCCGCTTTCTGCCGAACCGTTATCTGAAAATACGCGTATTCCCGAAGTGGCGGTGATGCCTGAAACCGATGCAAATCCTTTTCCGCCGGTGCAAGCTGGCGTTTTTCAGGAGCAGGCGCCGCCGCAACAAGTGCAGCAGCAACGCCAGCAACCCTCTGCGCCGCAGCCACTTAATCAATTTTCGCCACTGCCGCCGGGCGTCACCTTGCTGCCTGCGCCAGCGGGTTTTCCGCCAGCCCCGGCTGACTCGCGGAGCACGCCGATTCCTGCGCGGGAGCGACCTGACCAGAGCGGCATTCCCATCACGCGGGAGCTGCCTCTACCTGCCTTACCGGGTAACTTCGGCACAGTGCAATAACCGCGGCAAGCCGACAAGCAGCCGAACCGCATCAACATTTGCCGCGCATGACCCTTGCCTCCGCTACCTCAGACGCAACCCGCAACGCTGCCGACCCGGCAGTTTCCCCCGCCACGCGCCGTTCTATCCTGCTGCTGTCTTTTGCCACCTTCGCCAGCATGGTGGCGCAGCGTATTTGTGATGCGATGCTGCCCGAGTTGTCGCGTACCTTTTCGGTCAGCCTGGCGCAGTCGGCGCAAGTGGTGTCGGTGTTTGCGGTGGTGTATGGCCTGTCACAGCTGATCTACGGGCCGCTGGGCGACCGGCTGGGCAAGTTCGGCGTGGTGACCTGGGCGACGCTCGCCTGCAGCGTGGGTAGCTTGGTGGCGGTGTTTGCCGACAGCCTGAACATGCTGCTGCTGGCGCGCGTGATGGTGGCGCTGGGCGCGGCGGCCATCATTCCGCTGGCCATGGCTTGGATTGGCGACGAAGTGGCTTACGGGCAGCGGCAGGAAACGCTGGCGCGGGTCGGACTCGGCACCACGCTGGGTATCGTCGGCGGCCAGCTGTTCGGTGGTGTTATCACCGACACGCTCGGCTGGCGCTGGGCGTTTGGGCTGATGACGCTTTTGTTCGGCGTGGTGGGTGCGCTGCTGGTCGCCGACTGGCGCCGCCAGTCGGCAGGGCGCGTGCAGCGAGTTGGCGCTCTGGAAGGGCGTCCGGGCTTTGTGTCGCAGGCGCTGATCATCCTTACCGGGCGCTGGACGCGCATTGTGCTGCTGACAGCTTTTATCGAAGGCGTGGCGGGCTTTGGCGTGCTTGCCATCTGGGCATCGCACCTGAACCAGCAACTGGGCTTGTCGCTGTCGGCAGCGGGCGCCATCGTGGCGCTGTTTGGCTTGGGCGGCATGCTGTACATGCTGGTGGCGCGCCAGCTGATTCGGCGCCTGGGGGAGGGCGGGCTGGCGCTGGTGGGCGGTTGCGTGCTGGGGGGGTGTGCGGTGGTCTTTGGCCTGAGCCCGCACTGGCTGCTGACGTTGCCGGCCAGTGTGGTGGCCGGCTTCGGCTTTTTCATGTTTCACAACACCATGCAGACCAACGCCACGCAGATGGCGCCGAACGCGCGCGGCACCGGTGTGTCGATGTTTGCGCTGGCACTGTTTATGGGCCAGTCGGTCGGCGTATTGCTGGCTGCGTGGCTGCTGGGCTATCTGGCCTCTGGCGTCGTCATTGCGGTGGGCGGCGGCGTCATGGCGGCGCTGGGCGCCCTGTTTGCGCTGGCTTTGCGGCGACGAGATGCATGGGTCGGGCTGCAGTCTGCACGCTGACCTACCTCGTTTTTGCTATTAAAAAAATAGCTGCTTGCGCATGTATTACGGGGGCTAGATTCAATTTCTATCATTAATTAACGACCAACCGGTTCGGGTTGAGCCTGTCGAAGCCTGGTTGCGTTGTAAAGAGCCTTAGACAAACCCAGGGCGAACCGGGGCGGAGCCGCAGCCCAATCACTTCCAGGCAAAGGAGGGCTGCTCGTAATGCGCCACGCGTGTTGACCGCCCCTCGATGCACAACTCGCGAAACTGATACAACACCGCCGCTGTCGGCGCGGCGATCCAGTGGTCGCCGACCGGCATGCGCAGCACCATCTGCTCGCTGTTGCCCTCGTCGGCCAGCAGGGGCGCATCGGCGCGCAAAAATTCAGTGACGGGTATGCGGTGAATGCTTGCCACCTCGGCCGGATTGGGTTTGATGTGCTGCGCGGCGCCGGCCCAGATCACCACCGGCGTAATGATGAAGCCCGAGCGCGTGATGAAATCATCAAGTCGCCCCAGCACTGCGCCTTCATCGAGCTGCAGATCAACTTCTTCACGCATCTCGCGCAGCGCCGCCTGCTCAGCTGACTCTCCGGCGTCGATGCGACCACCCGGCAGCGCCCACTGGCCCGGATGCTTGCGCAGGTGCGCTGCGCGCCGCGTCAGGATGAGAGCGGCTTGCCCGCTCCACGATGCATGCTGCGGAAAGCCCGGCAGGTCGGCGCCATGACCTTCATCGGTGATGGCCACCGCCACGGCGGCGGCATGGTGCTGATTGCCTGCGGCAGACTGCACGGCAAAGGCCTTCAGGTGCTGTGCAATGCGCGCTCGCAGGGATTCGTCACGCTGCATGGTTTGCCCCGATTTTTGGGCTGGCGCAGCAGCAGGGCAGCTGGCGCCTTGCAGGTTGCTGCCGGCCCGTTTTCGTCAACGGGTTGAGGGTGTTGCTCATACCGCATTGTCGTGCAACATCACATTAGACTAGGAGCCCAACCACTCAGGAGACTATTGCCATGCTTGTACTCTGCGGCTTCCCCATTTCGAACTACTACAACAAGGTCAAGCTCGCGCTGCTTGAAAAAAACGTGCCCTTCACCGAAGAGTGGGTGCATCCGAAAAATGCCGACGCGGCAGTGTTCGCTTTGTCGCCGCTAGGAAAAATTCCGTTCGTCCGCACGCCGCAGGGCGCGCTGTGCGAGAGCCAGGCCATCATGGAATACATCGAGGCAGCCTACCCGGCGACGCCGCTGGTGCCCGCCGATCCCTTCGCTGCTGCCAAGATGCGCGAGTTGATCACCTTCATTGACCTGCATCTTGAACTGGTCGCGCGCGAACTGTATTCGCAGGCTTTTTTCGGTGGCACGTTAAGCGAAAGCGCGCAGATGCGGGTTAAAAAGCAGCTCGACAAAAATATCGCAGCGTTCAAGCGGCTGGTGAAGTTTTCGCCCTACGTTGCAGGTGACACCTTCAGCCAGGCCGACTGCAGCGCTTTCGCCAGCCTGCCGGTTATCGGCATGGCGACCAAGGCGATTTATGGCGAAGACCTGCTGTTGGCCGCTGGTATCGACTACAAACCTTACATGAAAATGATCGGCGAGCGACCCGCAGCGCAAAAAGTGATGGCTGACCGCAAGGCTGAGCAGGCCAGAGCAACAGCGGCTGCAGCGAAATGACATCAGTGCGCAGGCGCTGCGAACGGGACAGACAACTTGGACGTGCTTGGACGTGCTTGGACGTGCTTGCGATTATTTTCTGCTAGCTATTAAAATAATAGCTGCTTGCGCAAGTAATACCTGGGCGGCAGGCGGATTTGACTATCAATCTGGCGAAAACATGGCGCTGCGGTGACCTGCCCGCACATCAAAGCCCCAGCTCGTCAAACACCCGCATCGCCGCATAGGCGTCGTTGGCCGCGTAGATGATCTGCGCTTCCGTCAGTCGTGCGTTGGCCCAGTTCGACGTGGTGGCTTTTCTGGACTTGATAAAACGCCGGTTGAATAGCACCGCCACCGCGCCGCGCACGCCCATGTCTTTGCGGTAGCCGCGCTCCCTGAAAACGGTGTTCAGGTCGAGCACGCCCTGCAGGTCAACACCCAGTTTGCTGGTGATGCGCCGGCGATCGTCGCCCAGGCCAAAACCGGCCTTGACGATGGCCGGTGATTCGAGCAGCACGGCTACGGCGCGGCGGCACTCGGCGTCTTGCAGCTGAAAAATCCAGGCTTTGTGCACGGTGGAAAGCTGCACGATGTGTGGGCCGTCAGAGGCCTCGTTTTTCGCAAACGTCGGTTTCGATTCGGTGTCGAATCCCAGCACTGCGGCGCCCGCCAGCTCAGCCAGCGCCGCGTCTGCCTGCGCAGGGGTGGACACAACCTGGATGTCGCCCAGACCGAGGCGGTCAAAGGGCGCGAGCAGGGCGATCTGTTCCTTGTCGGGTGTGGGGTGGTGTTCGTTCATGGGGGGCTCTGTGATGTCGCAGAATACAGCACGCTCCCCTGCAACGCGCTCATCCATCCACGGCCATCGAATCCGCCGCTCAACCAAACACTTAAAAACCATGGCCGTTCAGATCACCGAAGACGGGCTCTACAAGCTGTTTCCGTCACCGCGCAACCGCCACCGCAGCATATTTGCGCACCGCGTGTTTGTGCCCTATCCCTACCTGCTGATTGACCTGGAAAGCTACGGTTTTTCGGGCAAGTTCAGCCTGTTTGCCGCCTGCCGTTTGACCGACATGAAAATGGGCCAGCTGGTGACGCTGGAAACCGCTGCAGACGAAGGCCGGTTCAATGACCGGTTTGTACCTGATTGAGCCGCAAACGGATCACCACCGCAGCGCCCGCAGAACTTGTGCCTTACAGGAAGGGCGGCTACGATTGGATGACGTCAAAGTCGGGTTCATCGTCGGCTGGAGTCCGGCACCGTAAATTCAGGGAGATCTTTCATGCCTCAACTTGTCGCGTCCGTCGAAGGCGTCGAAATCATGCGCGCCAGGCTCACCAAGCCCAAAACCACGCTGGGCCGCAAACGCCACAACGACATTGTTTTCGACAACATGGTGATCAGCGGCGATCATTGCGTATTCGAGCTGCAGGGTGGCGACGATGTTTTCGTCGAAGACCTGGGCAGCACCAACGGCACTTACCTTAATGGGCACATGATCCGCTCGCGTGAGCTGCTGCATGACCGGGATTTCGTTGTCGTTGGCAACTTTCGGGTGGAGTATCTGGCCACAGACGCGGCCAAACCGCGTGTGGCGTCTGACGAAACGCGAGCCATGTCACTTGACTCGATTGGGTTTCCCGGCACTGGAGGTGTGCGGCTGGCCTGCCTGAAAATTTTGAGCGGCCCATCGGTCGGACTGGAAGTGCCAGTCGTCAAAGCAGTCACCACCTTCGGCCAGCCGGGTCTGTCCGTGATTGCGATTTCCCACCGCCGCGACGGCTACTACGTCACCGCAATGGAAGGCAAAACTGCGGCCTTGCTCAATGGCAAAGAACTGGGCAAGGACGCACGATTGCTGGCTGACAACGACGTGCTCAACCTGGCTGGCACCGAAATGAAGTTCATGTTTGCCGTGGTCTGAGTCCTACCTACCCGGATCAGATTTTGCTGAAACTACAGTGAACGCTCAGGCGATCGAGTCGACACCAAGATACGCCGTACGGGTCATTGGATGCGGTGACCCGGAAAAACGGGCGCGCCACGCCTGCACCAGCGGCCCCAGCTGCAAGCTTGATTTCAACCCTTGCGCAGAGATACCGGCCCGGCTCATCTCCGACGCACTGCTGCCCATCCGCGTGAAATGGATCAGCTTGCCCAGCGCGCTTGCAGGGCGTGCCCGCTTTAGCCGCTTCCTGTCACTGTGCGGCACGAAGTTCAAAAACTGTTTGCGCAGCATGGCGGTTTCGGGGCGGGTGCGGTTTTCAACAATCCAGTAGGCAATGCTGGCCCGGCCCAGCAGTTCACGCTTGAAAGCATGCTTGCGATTAAGCAGTTCGCCCTGGCCCAGAACATCGACACAACCCAGCACCATGCCTTGGGCATTGCACACTGCGCAGGCGAAACTGACCGTGCCCAGAAGCGCCTGCCAGTGCGCGTCGCCTTCCAGATTATTCGGCTCGGTAAAGCTGGTCAGCGGCACTCGCAACAAAACATGCTGATCGGGGAAAACTTCTTCCAGCCAGCGCCACACCTGCAACTCGTCCTTGTTGCTCAGGGCAATTCGCCGCAGCGGATGTCCGTGCGCCAGTTTCTTGCGCGACGCAATGACGTGGCTGAGCCAGCGCTCGTACGCCGCAGCACCCAGACCGAGGCTGCCCAGGCAGATGCAGATACCGATGAAAAGATAGCTGGGGGTCATGTTCAAAAGTCCTGAAATTACTGGTCCTGAAATTACTGGGGTTGAGAGACAGCCGTCTGCTTGCCGAATCGTCGGGTCGGGCATCGCAACTCCGGTTATAAGGTAGATCGTCATGCTTTCGATAAATAGTTCACGATTCCGGGCGCCAGGCATGACACCGGACCGATGCGGTGCTTTTTTTGTATCTTCCCCATCACACTCAGCGAACACTCCGACGGTATTCCGATGACCGCCAGCCGCCTTGTTTACTCTACCGATGCCGGCAGGATGTGCCCGGATTGCCGCCAGCCGACGCCCGCTTGCGTGTGCAAAAAAGCAGCCGCGCGACCTGCCCCAGGCGGCGTCATTCGCGTGTCGCGCCAAACCAAAGGACGCGGCGGAAAAACTGTCACGCGCGTTGAAGGCGTGCCGCTTGGCGACGAAGCACTGGCTCAGCTTGGCAAACAGCTGCGCACCGCCTGCGGTTCGGGCGGCACTGTGAAGGGCGGGGTAATCGAAGTGCAGGGTGAGCACGTAGACAAGGTAATCGAGGCCTTGAAGCAAGAAGGCTACGGCGCCAAACGATCTGGCGGCTGAATTGATGCCGGAAGACCTCCAGCTGTTGCTGGTGCGCGAAATGCCCTATGGCAAGTACAAGGGCTGGATGATTGCTGACTTGCCCGGCAATTACCTGAACTGGTTTGCGCGCGAAGGATTTCCGAAAGGCGAGATTGGCCGCTTGCTGGCGCTGATGCACGAGATCGACCACAACGGATTGACGTCATTGCTGGACCCGCTTCGCCACCGCGATTAAAGCGTCTTATGCTATGGTAAAAATAGCTGCCTGAACCGGATCTACCTGGGCTGGAGGCTTGTTTCGGTAATGAAACGTCATGGGGACGCCGGTTAGGCGGCGCCCCCGGACTTCCGGACAGGCGAATTACTTTTTCATCTCGTCCTTGGCCATCGGGTCTTTCTTCATCGCGTCCTTACCCATGGCGTCCTTACCCATCGCGTCTTTCGTCAGGCCGTCTTTCGCCATCGCATCTTTGCCCATGGCATCTTTCTTCATGCCATCTTTGGCCATGCCGTCTTTGCTCATCTCGTCTTTCTTCATCGGGTCCGCCATGGGCGCACCGGCATGCGAGGCGGCTTGCGCGATGCCTGCGGACAGCAGGGCGGAAATAAGGAGCAATGCTTTGAAATTTTTCATGGTGATTACCTTGTGAGTGAAGTGAAGTGAATTGAAGTGAAGTGAAGTTAAAAAAAGAAACTGAACTTGAGAAATCCGGTCTGTGTCTTTCAATGCGGACGCAGACCTTTGTTGCAGGGCCGCTGGGCGATAAAACGCTCAGCTGCCTCCGAACCAGTTGTAACCCTGGTCTTCCCAGTAGCCGCCAGGGTAGGTGTTGGTGACGAAAATCGCCTGAATGTGTTTCGGGTT
>JANPFZ010000182.1:0-4275 GCA_031423655.1 Polaromonas sp. | reverse complement strand
GTGATGGCGTGCTGCGGCGATGTGCCGACTCTCGAAACCCTGGCGGCGGTCGAGTTGCTGCGCGGCTATTTTCCGGAGCTGAAGGTGCGGGTGATCAACGTCGTCAACCTGATGAAATTGCAGCCGCGCAGCGAGCATCCCCATGGCCTAAGCGACAGCGAGTTCGACCTGCTTTTCACAATCGACAAGCCGATCATCTTTGCCTTCCACGGCTATCCGCTGCTAATCCACCGTCTGACGTATCGGCGCACCAACCATCACAACCTGCATGTGCGCGGCTACAAGGAAGAGGGCACCACGACCACACCGTTCGACATGGTGGTACTCAACGACCTCGACCGCTTTCACCTGGTAGCCGCGGTGATTGACCGCGTGCCTGATCTCGGTCCGCGCGCCGCCCTCGTTCAACAAGAGATTCAGCGCAAGCTGCTGGAGCACAAGGCCTATATTAATCAACACGGAGAAGACATGCCGGGAATCCGCAACTGGAAATGGGGCGCTGGTTTGCTCTCCAGGCCCCTTTTGGGGGAGTGATGATGCACACAACGTGGCCGCTTATCAAAAAAAAACGCGTACTGACTGTAACAACCGAAGGAAAACGATGAAGATATTGTTAGCGGCCGATAAAAAGAGCGGGTGCAGATGATCGTCATGGGTGCCCACGGTCACGGGATGTTGGTCAAAGCGTTGATGGGCAGCGTGGCCCAGCGCGTGATGGCGGACTTTGACATTCCGGTATTGATGGTCAAGTAGAGCCTAAGCGAGCGCCTTCCGCAGGCCAGGAATCTTTGGATAGTCTTCAACCCAACACTTATGACTCCGGACTTACTTAGGTACAGAAGATCATGGTTTCCGTCGATGGCAGCGCGACATCCAACAAAGCGCTGGTCGCAGCCACCGAAATGGCCAACTATTCATGCGGGCGTACGGTGTTGCGGCTAATTCATGTGCTGGACGAAATGGCTTACTTCACCGGCTTCGATCCCTACGATGGGGCAGTCCTGCGAGCTGATCAAGATCATGCGGAAAACCGTTGAAAAAGTTCTTGCCGATGCGTTGTTATACAAAACGGTTGCTACCCCAATGAATGCGTGCGCAAGCAGCTCCTGATTTCATAGCGATTTAGTGGTCACGTCGCTCACAAGTGGCTCCTTTGGCTTCGGCGCAGCATTCTGGCGCTCAACTTTTGCGCTTCGTCCAGCCACAGAATTGACGAGGCGACGAAAAACGCCAGCCCCCAGTCCATGGCCGACAAGGCGGTCGTATCGAAGACCGCCTGGGCCGGCGGCCAATGAACCACCAGCGCCTGCAGCACCAGCACCCCACCCAATGCAGCCCACAACTTGCCGTTGCGAAAGAATTGCCGATTGAAAGTTGAGCCTTGCTCGGTGCGCGCGTTGAATACATTGAAAAACTGGAACAACACAAAGGTCGTGAAGGCCAAAGTCAACGCATAAGCTTCGCCTTGCGGCTGCGCATAGTTGACCAGCGCCAGCGTGCCAGCCGCCATGGTGATGCCGTACATCAGCAACTTTTTGAATCGCGCCAGTGAAAGAATGCGTTCGTCGGCGCGGCGCGGCGGCTCGGACATGATTCCGTCGCGCGGCGGCTCCAGGCCCAGTGTCATTGCTGGCGGACCGTCCATGATGATGTTGATCCACAGAATATGGATGGCGGTGAACGGTGCTGGCAGACCCAGCAGCTGCGCGCCCAGCACGGTCAGGATGGCCCCGATGTTCGTGGAAAGCTGAAAACGCACGAACTTGACGACGTTGTCATAGATGATGCGGCCCTGCTTGACCGCCCCGACGATGGTCGCAAAGTTGTCGTCGGTCAGCACCATGGTGGCGGCCTCGCGGGTGACCTCGGTGCCGGTGATGCCCATGGCCACGCCAATGTCGGCGTTTTTCAAGGCCGGGGCGTCATTGACGCCATCGCCGGTCATCGCCACCACGTGTCCGCGAGCCTTCAATGCCTGCACGATCCTGACCTTGTGATCTGGCGCGACGCGCGCGAATACAGCAGTTTCCTCGACGCGGCGGGGTAGCTCGGCGGCGTCGATGCGGTCCAGTTCTGCACCCGTCAACACCAGCCCCTGCAGTCCGAGTTCGCTCGCAATCGCGTCCGCAGTCAGACCGTGGTCGCCGGTGATCATCTTGACCTGAATGCCCGCCTGCCGGCACTGCCGGATCGCCTCGCGCGCCTCGGGCCTGGGCGGGTCAATGATCCCGACCAGACCCAGCAACACCAGGCCGTCGGCCCAGGGCATCAGGTCGGCTGCGGGGTCGAAATCCCGCACCGGGATGTCGCGCCTGGCTACCGCCAGCACCCGCATGGCCTGCGCGGCAAGCGATGCGTTTTCGGCGGAAAAGGCGGCGCGCGTGGTCGGGTCGAGCCTTGTCTCGCCCGCACTGCCCAGCCACTGGGTGGCGCGTGCCAGCAACACGTCGGGTGCGCCCTTGACAAACATCCGCACCACCTCGCCGTCGTGGTGAAAGGTCGCCATGAACTTGTGCGCCGAATCAAAAGGAACTTCCGCGATGCGGGGGCTGCGTTCGACGGCCGTTTCCTGATCAATCCCGCCCTTGGCGGCCAGCGCCAGCAAGGCGCCCTCGGTCGGGTCGCCAATCAGCTCGTTGGCGCGAATGCGCGAGTCGCTGCACAGCGCCGCGGGGAGCAATAGCGGTGAAAAGTCAGGTAATCCCGCATCGGGCATCGGGGCATCGCCAAGGACACCATCTTGCTTGACGCCGATGCTGCCCTCACTGGAATAGCCCTCGCCGCTGACCGCAAAGCCTCGACCCTGATAGAAGATCGCCCGCGCGGTCATCTGGTTCAGCGTGAGCGTTCCGGTTTTGTCAGAGCAGATCACCGTCGTCGAGCCCAAAGTTTCGACCGCTGACAGTCTTTTGACGATTGCACCATTTTTTGCCATACGGTGCATGCCGATGGCGAGCGTCACTGTGACCACTGCGGGCAGCCCCTCGGGAATGGCAGCCACAGCCAGTGCGATCGAGGTCATGATGGTCTGCAGCAGCGGGTCGCCACGCCAAAGACCCAGCGCAAAGATCAGGCTGACCACCACGCCGGCGATCAAGGCCAGCCGTTTGCCCAGCGCATCAAGTTGCACCTGAAGCGGTGTCGGCGCGTCTTGCGCCTCGGCCAGCAGGCCGGTGATGCGGCCCATCTCGGTGTCCATGCCGGTGGCGCTGACCAGCAGCTCCATACGGCCGCGCGTGACCACGGTGTTCATATAGGCCATGTTGAAGCGCTCAGCCAACGGGTGATCGCCAGGCGTCAGGTTTTGCGCATGTTTGCCGACCGCATGCGATTCGCCGGTCAGCGCGGCTTCGGCGACTTCGGCGTTATGCGCCGACAGTAACCGGCCGTCTGCGGCGACACGGTCGCCGGCCTCCAGCAGCAGCACATCGCCAGGCACCAGGCTTTGCGCAACAATCTGCAGTACCTGCCCGCTGCGGCGCACCCGGGCGTGTTGCGCCAGCATCTTTTTAAGCGCAGCCAGCGTGGCCTCTGCGCGGTGCTCCTGATAAAAGCCGAGACCGGCGTTGAAAGCGACGACGATCAAAATCACCATGGCATCTTTTACATCGCCGATAGCACCGGCCAGCAACGCCGCACCTATCAACACCAGTACCAGCAGGTTTTTAAACTGGTCGAGCAACTTCAGCCACGGCGAACGCGGCGGCGTTTGTGCGAGCTGGTTGGGGCCGTATCGTATGAGCCGACTTTCCGCTTCGGCTTGACTCAGGCCAAGGGCTATATCGGTGTTGAGCTGCTCTGCGCACCTGCCAAGGTCAAGTTGGTGCCAGGCCGTCGTTGGCGTTTCGGTCGGGATTCGATTGCTTGTAGTTGTAGTCGACATAGCCCTGTTGCAAGGAAATGCTCAATGCCAATTTGCGGCGCAACAATCCTCTGATCGCCAACCATCCCGAGCAGGGATCGCGTTCACACTTGCCACGCAGTAGAGCTTTGCATGCTGGCGCACTAAAGAACTTCGAAGAGGCCGTTGTCCGTCTTCACGCAAGCGCGTTGTCTGACGCCCGTGCCTTTCATACGGCAGGCGCCCGCCTGTAAATAAAAAAAAGGCCGTCAACATTGACGGCCTTTTTGCAGGTGGCAAAAACACTCAGAACTTGTACCCCACCTGCAGCGAATACGCGCCCGGGTCGAGCTTGACGTCGATGGTCTGGCCGGTCGTCAAGGTGGCGCGGGTCTTCAGGAAGGTCTTTGCATAACTGGCGTCCAGATACCACT
>JANPFZ010000181.1:0-7741 GCA_031423655.1 Polaromonas sp. | reverse complement strand
GCTGCATACCCGCGCTGAGCGCCCGCTGGCCACCCGCGAGCCGCTGCAGTTCGGCGCTGAAATCTATGGTCATGCCGGGCTGGAGGCCGATCTCGAAGCCCAACTGCTGGCCATTGAAGGTTTGCGTGCCTCAGGTGTCGGGCGCCTGGGCGTCGATATGGCCGACGTGCGTATTGTGGGCAGCCTGTTGGCCGGCGCCGTCATCCCCGCCCGAACGCTGGCATTGATACACGCCGCGCTCGCGTCCAAAGACGCCAGCGAGATGGACGGCCTGATGTCCAGCCTCGACGGTGGCATTTCTCCCGCGTCACGCGAAGGACTGAAGGCGCTGCTGCAGCTCTACGGTGATGAGGACGTGCTGGTTGAGGCCGAAAAAGTCCTCCCGCCCCTGCCGGGCGTGCGCGAAGCGCTACAAAATTTGAAGTGGCTGGCAACGCATGTTGGGCGCGAAGGCGGTAATGTCACCGTCAGCTTCGACCTCGCTGATCTGCGCGGCTATGCGTACTACAGCGGCACGCGCTTTGCCATTTACGGCCACGGCGACGAACTGGCCAGAGGCGGGCGCTATGACGAAGTCGGCGCGGTGTTCGGGCGCAACCGACCGGCGGTCGGCTTCAGCCTTGACTTAAAGGAGCTGGTCGGCGTGCTGCCGCCGCGTCCCCTGAGGGCGGCCATTCGCGCGCCTTGGGGCGAGGGTGCTGCACTTCGCGCCGCCATTTCCCGATTGCGTGCCGATGGCGAAACAGTCGTGTGTGTGTTGCCCGGCCACGAACACGAAGTCAATGAATTCGACTGCGACCGGGAGCTTGCAGAGACCGCTGGTCAATGGGTGGTCCGCGCGCTTCAACAGGCGAGATGAAGACATCTACCCGGAATGTGCCTGCGGATCGCTGTCCAGACGCCATCCCCACTAACCTTTAACCAGAAAATAGAACATGATCGATCAACAATCCCCGGCTGCCGGCCGTAACGTCGTCGTGGTCGGCACCCAATGGGGCGACGAAGGGAAAGGCAAGCTCGTCGACTGGCTGACCGGCATGTCGCAGGGCGTAGTGCGCTTTCAGGGCGGTCACAACGCGGGTCATACATTGGTGATCAATGGCGTGAAGACCGCACTGCACCTGATTCCCAGCGGCATCATGCGTGCCGGCGTGAAGTGCTACATCGGTAACGGCGTGGTGCTGTCGGCGGCCAAATTATTTGAAGAGATCGAAGGGCTGGAGAAGGTTGGCGTCGAAGTGCGCTCCCGGCTGCGCATCAGCGAAGCCTGCCCGCTGATCTTGCCGTTTCACGCCGCGCTCGACATTGCGCGCGAAACCCTTCGCGAAAGCGGCGGCACCGAGAAGATCGGCACCACCGGCCGCGGCATCGGCCCGGCTTACGAAGTCAATATTGCCCGACGCGCCTTGCGGGTTCAAGACCTCAAATACCCCGACCGCTTCGCCGCCAAACTGCGCGCGCTGCTGGAACTGCACAACTTCGTGCTGACGGGCTACCTCAACGCACCGGCTATTGATTTTGATAGCGTGTTCGACGAAGCCATGCGGCATGCCGAACTGTTAAAGCCCATGATGGCCGACGTCTCACGCGAACTCAACGACGCGCACCGCGCCGGTGCCAATTTGCTGTTCGAAGGTGCCCAAGGCACGCTGCTTGATGTTGATCACGGCACCTATCCCTTCGTCACGTCGAGTAACTGCGTCGCCGGCAATGCGTCGGCCGGCGCTGGCGTCGGCCCGGGCATGCTGCACTACATCCTGGGCATCACCAAGGCTTATTGCACGCGTGTGGGCGGTGGGCCTTTTCCGACCGAGCTTGACTGGGCGACACCTGGCACGGTGGGCTACCACCTGAGCACCGTCGGCGCAGAGAAAGGCGTGACCACCGGCCGCAGCCGCCGCTGCGGCTGGTTCGACGCCGCGCTGCTCAAGCGCTCGGCGCAGGTCAATGGCCTGACGGGTCTGTGCATCACCAAGCTTGATGTGCTCGACGGCATTGACGAACTGAAGCTGTGTACCGGCTACGAGCTTGATGGCCATGTCACCGACATTTTGCCGATGGGCGCTGAAGACATCGCCCGCTGCAAGCCGATTTACGAAACCTTGCCAGGCTGGACCCAGACCACTGTCGGCGTCACGCACTACGACAAACTGCCACTCGCAGCGCAGCGTTACTTGAGCCGCATTGAAGAAGTTACCGGTGTGCCTATCGACATGATCTCCACCAGCCCCGACCGCGACCACACGATTTTGCTGCGTAACCCCTACGCCGCCTGATGCATCGATACTTTGAAGAACAAATGCCTGTAGCCCGCGTATTTCGTGCGCAAGCAGCTATTAAATCAGGAGCAACTTAATGTTGACAGAAGACGGCAAGCATCTCTACGTCAGCTATGACGAATACCACAGCCTGATCGAAAAACTCGCCATCAAGATTCACCAGTCAAGCTGGGAGTTCGACACTATTTTGTGCCTGGCGCGCGGCGGCATGCGGCCCGGCGACATCCTCTCGCGCATCTTCGACAAGCCGCTGGCCATCATGTCGACCAGCTCCTACCGCGCTGATTCCGGCACCACCCAGGGCAACCTAGACATCGCCCGTTTCATCACCACGCCCAAGGGCGAAATCGCCGGCAAGGTGCTGCTGGTCGACGACCTCGCCGATTCGGGTAAAACGCTCAATGCAGTGATCGAGCAGCTGCGCAATAACTACAAGCCGATCACCGAGCTGCGCAGCGCCGTGATCTGGACCAAGGGCGTTTCGACTTTTCAGGCCGACTATTCCGTCGAAACCCTACCGACCAACCCGTGGATCCACCAGCCCTTCGAAGGCTACGACGCACAGTCGCCGGCGCAGCTGATGGCCAAATGGAAGATATAGCCCCCACGGTCGCTCACTGCGTGTAGCTCCCTGCCCCCCGAGGGGGCCGCTGCGCCTGCGGCCCGGCAAAGCCGGTTCCGCGGCCCCTGCTTGCATTTCAGTTGCTTGGTCGCTGACTGCACTTTGCTGTGCCAGCCGTTAACATGGACTTATGAGCGATACCTCCCAAAAGTCCACGCAGTTGATCCATCACCCCTACAAGCCACCCGCTGGTTTTGACGCTGTTCAACCGGGTGTCCACAAGGCCTCGACCATCATCTTTCCCAGCGTGGCTGCCTTGCGGCAACGCGACTGGAAGCACAAGACGGGCTACACCTACGGTCTGCACGGCACGCCGACGACCTTCACACTGGAAGAGCGCATCGCCACACTCGAAGGTGGCAAGTTTTGCACATTGGTGCCCAGTGGTCTGGCGGCGGTGGTGCTGGTAGGCATGGCGTTTTTAAAGGCGGGCGACGAGCTGCTGATTCCTGACAACGCCTATGGCCCGAACAAAGCCTTTGCGCAGCGGGAGTTGGCTGACTGGGGCATCACGCACCAGTTTTATGACCCGATGAATCCGGCTGATCTGGCCGCCAAACTGACTGTTAGAACGCGCCTGGTCTGGCTGGAGGCACCGGGTTCGATCACGATGGAGTTTCCAGACATTCCCGCGCTGATTGCGGTCGTCAAACAGCATGACGATGCCCACGCACTGGGCATCGTCACCGCGCTCGACAACACCTGGGGCGCCGGAATCGCCTTCAACGCTTTTACCCTGGGCGTTGATGTGTCGATCCAGGCGCTGACAAAATACCCCAGCGGCGGCGCTGACGTGCTGATGGGCTCGGTCGTCACCAACGACGAATCGCTGCACCAGTTGATTCACTTTTGCCACATGCGCGTCGGTTACGGCGTCAGCGGCAATGACTGCGAACTTGTACTGCGCGGCCTGCCATCGATGGCATTGCGCTATGCCGCGCAGGACGCCGCTACCCGCCAGCTGGCGACGTGGCTGCAAAACCAGCCGCAGATCGCCGCCGTGCTGCATCCGGCCCTGCCTGGCTCACCTGGCCACGCGGTGTGGAAGCGCGACTGCAGCGCTGCCGCGTGCCTGCTCAGCATCGTTTTCAAACCTGAATTCGGCCAGGCGCAGATCGACCAGTTCTGCGACAGCCTGAAGCTGTTCAAACTCGGCTACAGCTGGGCCGGGCCAGTGAGTCTTTGCGTGACCTACGACGTTCCGGCTATACGCCCGAACGGATGGCTGCATACCGGTGGCCTGGTCCGGTTTTCAATCGGGCTCGAAGCGGTGGAAGATCTGCAGGCCGATATCAGCCAGGCCTTGACGACGCTCTGATGGCGACTGTTTTTGCAGGCAGGGCGATGCATTACAGTTGGGCTTAATTATTTACGAAAGCACGCAGTGGCAACTCCCAATTACGGATATGAAAAGCGCCAGAAAGAGCTTGCTAAAAAGCGCAAGAAAGAAGACAAGCTCAAGCGCAAGACCGAAGGCAAACCGGATGACGGCTCTGACGACATCAGTGACACAGGCGATACCACCGCCCCCAGTCCTGCTGAAGCGCCGCCCGATCAGGCCGCCGGTTGAGCTAGCAGATCAGACCTTATATTTTTAAACAAAATAACCTTGTAGCCCCCGAAATTCGTGCGTAGGCAGCTATAAAATTAATAGCGAATAAAACGCGCAGCTTCACAAGCAACCCGGCCCTGCTGAATATCAGAGGGCCGGGTTTTTTGTTTCAATGGCATTGACCGCATTGGCCGGGTTTTCGGCCAGCATCTGCCGCGCCAGCGCGGTCATCGCGGCCACGCTGCGGCATTGCGGCGCAAT
This sequence comes from Polaromonas sp., assembly GCA_031423655.1. Classification (GTDB taxonomy): domain Bacteria; phylum Pseudomonadota; class Gammaproteobacteria; order Burkholderiales; family Burkholderiaceae_C; genus Polaromonas. The sequence continues at coordinate 3,027 of JANPFZ010000181.1, read as the reverse complement.
CACCGGGGCGCTGGCGTACTGCGTGAAATTGCGGCGTATCGACTGCAGATAAACCGGGTCGTAATGTTTGACCAGCAACTCGCGCACCACATTCGCCACATCGCCGCCGCGCGAGCGCGCCTGCCAGTCGGCCACGGTTTCCTTGCCGCGCGCCTGCGTCAGTGCGCCCAGCCGGTCGCAAAAAAACTCGATGTCCCTGACAAAAAAATCATAGTCTTCAAGCAGCAGCGCCACCCGTTCGTCCTCGGGCAGGTCCAGTTGCAGGCACGGGCTGCTGCGCATCGCGGCTATCAAGCCTTGGTGTACCACCACGTTACCGACTTTCTTGCTTTCGCTTTCGATGTACACCGGCCGTGCGGCGTCAAAGCTTCGCAGCGCCGCCCAGATGCGGCTGTCAAACGCCTTCTGGGTCGGCTGCGACTGACCGGGAATCAGCCCTAGCACCGAAGAGCGGTGGTTCGCCAGCGCTTCCAGATCCAGCACCTGCGCGCCCTCTGCGGCAAGCGCCTGCAGCAGCCGCGTCTTGCCCGAGCCCGTGGTGCCGCAAATCACCCGGTAGCTGTGCTTGGCTGCCAGCGCTGGCAAGTCGGCCACCAGCGCCGCCCTGAAGGCCTTGTAGCCGCCATCGACCAGCGTGACCCTGAAACCGATCTGGTCAAGGATGAGCGCCAGCGAGCCGCTGCGCTTGCCGCCGCGCCAGCAATACACCAGCGGCTGCCAATCGCGCGGTTTGCTAATCACGTCGCGTTCGATATGCGCAGCGATGTTTTTGGCGACCAGCGCCGCGCCGAGTTTTTTGGCGTCAAAGGCGCTGATCTGCTTGTATTCGGTGCCGACAAGCTGGCGTTCGTCGTCGTGCAGACTGGGCCAATTGACGGCACCGGGCAGGTGGTCTTCGGCGTATTCGCCCTCGCTGCGGGCGTCGATGATGTCGGAAAAACTGCCGAAGGTGCTCAGGGCTGTTTCGGCGGAAATGCGTTCCAGGCTCACGGGATGAGTTTCTTCAATTCAGGCCACACGTTGCCCAGCATTCTGGCCTGCGCCTGCTCGTTCGGGTGAATGCGGTCGGCCTGAAACTGCGAGGCGACATCTTCCACATCGGCAACGCCCTTGAGGAAGAAGGGCACCAGCGCGACCTTCTCGGCCTTCGCCACTTTGGTAAACAGCCCGGAGAACGTGGCGCCGTAGTTGCCGCCGTAGTTGGGCGGCACCTGCATGCCCAGCAGCAGCACGTTGGCGCCGGCTTTTTTGGCCGCCTGCGTCATCGCCGTCAGGTTTTTCTCCGTCATGTCCAGCGGCAGGCCGCGCAGCGCGTCGTTGCCACCCAATTCGATCACGACAGTTGCTGGCTTGTGCTGCGCCAGCAATGCGGGCAGGCGTGAACGGCCGCCCGAGGTGGTGTCGCCGCTGATGCTGGCGTTGACGACGCGTGCGCTTTTCTTTTCGCCAGCCAGCTGCTTTTCCAGCAGCGGCACCCAGCCGGTACCGCGCTTGAGGCCATACTCCGCGCTAAGCGAATCGCCGACAACCAAAATCGTGCCTACGACGGCAGCATTCGCCTGCGCCAGCGCAGGGAAAGACAGCAGTGAGCCGAGCAGCAGCGCGGCAAGTGGTTTTGCCAGTCGGTCGTTCAGCCTGCGGGCAAGCTTGCTAAAGTCCAAAGTTATAAATCTCAACGCTGTTAATCCAGAGTTTTTCGATAAGGCTGACATGTTTGACCCTGCAGTAGCTATGGTGGCGGGCACCCCCTTGGTGTCCATAAACTCTTCAATTGTTTCCGTCGAGCATGTTTTCAAGTCGGTCACTGACTCGACCGGCACATTAAACATTTTGCAGGACATCGATTTTGCGCTGGCCCCCCGCGAAACAGCCGCCATTGTCGGCGCATCGGGTTCGGGCAAAAGCACCTTGCTGTCCATCATCGCCGGGCTGGATACGCCGACCAAAGGCACGGTGCGGCTGGCCGGGCAAGACATTTTTGCCATCAGTGAAGACGACCGGGCCGCGCTGCGCGCGCAGAAAGTCGGTTTCGTGTTCCAGAGTTTTCAGCTGATGGGCAACCTGACGGCGCTGGAGAACGTCATGCTGCCACTCGAACTGGCGGGCGCCAAAGGCGCGCGGGCTCAGGCGGCAGAGATGCTCACACGTGTGGGCTTAAGCCAGCGGCTGGGTCACTACCCGAAAGTGCTGTCGGGTGGAGAGCAGCAGCGCGTTGCGCTGGCGCGTGCTTTCGTCGTGCAGCCGGCCGTGCTGCTGGCCGATGAGCCCACCGGCAGCCTGGACTTTGCCACCGGTGAAACGGTGATGGCGCTGATGTTTGAGCTCAATCAGGAGCTGGGCACCACGCTGGTACTGGTTACGCACGATGCGGCGATTGCAAAGCGCTGTGAGCGGCGCATCACGATTGAGGCCGGGCGAGTTGTGGGTTCCTAATAAAATAGCGCGATAGCCCAGGTAAATCCTGCGTAGTATGCTATTTAATTAATAGCGACTGGCGTGAATTGACCGGGTCGCGCGGCCGCGCCGTTGGGCTGAAATTCAACCGTATTTGCGCCAGTCGATAATCCCGGCATGTCCTCTTCCCCCAAAGTTCTCTTCGGTTTTCACGCCGTCGGCGTGCGCCTGAAAACAGCGCCGCAATCGGTGATTGAAATCTACTTCGAAGTCTCGCGCCGCGACGCCCGCATGCGCCAGTTTTTGCAGCGCGCCACCGAATTTGGCGCGCGCCTGATTGAATCCGATGGCCTGCGACTGTCGAAAATGTGTGGCAGCCATGGCCATCAGGGCGTGGTGGCCCGTGTCAATGCGATTGAACTGGTCAAGTCGCTCGACGAACTGCTTGAACAGTTAGAGGCGGCAGGCGTCGAAAAGCCCTTGCTGTTGGTACTCGACAGCGTGACCGACCCGCACAACCTGGGCGCCTGCCTGCGCGTGGCTGACGGCGCCGGCGCGCATGCGGTGATCGCACCCAAAGACCATGCGGCCGGTATTAACGCCACCGTGGCCAAGGTGGCCAGCGGCGCGGCC
>JANPFZ010000180.1:0-2011 GCA_031423655.1 Polaromonas sp. | reverse complement strand
TTCAAGGTGGTGGCGGTCACCGCGCCTTCGCGGCGCACCAAGCGCACTTTGTCGAGCGTGCGGATTTGATCGAGCAGGATCAGACCGCTTTTCCCTTTGAATGTGATCGGCACCCGAAACGCGGCGGGGCGTGAGCCCGTGGTCATGGGGGCGACGATGACGGTGCGTAAATGCTGGTGCAGCTCTAGCGGCGAGATGACGACGCAAGGCCGTGTTTTCTGGATTTCGCTACCCACCGCCGGATCAAGCTGAGCCAGCCACACGTCTCCAGTAGCGAGCGACGGCGCGCTGCCTACCATTGAAGTGTGGCGTCGTTTTCATTGGCAAACTCTGGCCATGCCAGCGCGTCGTCCGCATGTTGTGCAAGGCGTGCGCTGTCAGCCGCCCAGCCTTCGCGCGGGTTGCGCTTCAAGGGCCGGATTTCAATCACGCCGTTGACGACCTGCAAGTCGGCCGCGTCCTGCAAACCGGTTTGCTCAAGGATCGGTTTGGGGATGAGCACCCCTTTGGAGTTGCCCATGGTGCGAATGGCGACCTGCATTCTGTGACTGCTTTCTAAAATAAGCACAATGTTAGCACCATCGCCAGGCTTGCACAACCCCGCTTTAGCCGCCTTCCACCCGCCGGTGCTGCAAGAAAAACTCCACCATCGCCTGCGAGGCACTCGGGCCGTGCGGGTCGGTGAAGGAACCGGCTGCGTCGCCGCCTGACCAGGCGTGCGGGCCTGAACCGATGGCCCAGTGCTCGATGTACGGCTTGCCGTCGGCTGCGCGGTAGATGGTGCGCGTGGTGTCGCGGCGGCCGCTGGGGACGCCGGGGCTGTCTTCGCTTTGTTCGACCTTCTTCAGGGTCATACCCGCGCCCTTGATAGCGGCGAGTGCCGCCTGGGTGATCTGCTCGCCGTTGCCGGGGTTGACGGTCTTGTCGGCGCTGCCGTGGAACACGATGGTGGGCATGACAAAGGCGTCGTTCTCATCAGCGTTCGCATCGTTGGCGGCGTTCACGCTGCCTGCCGCTGCCTTGCCCCTCTTGGCGCCGCGCCGCATCGCTGAAAAGGCGGAAATCACGTCGGTCGCCGCACCCGGCGGCAGGCCCGAATGCACGCCGACGGCGGCAAATAGTTCGGGGTAAAGCCCGGCCATGATGGCGGCCATCGCGCCACCCGCTGACAGCCCGGCGATGTAGACCCGCGACGGGTCCGCGCCGTGGGTTTTGATCACCTTGCGAATCAGCGCGGCGATCATTTTCGGCTCGCCGCTGTCACGCGACTGATGCGCTGCGTCGAACCAGTTCCAGCAACGCATGCTGTTGGCATTCGATGATTGCTCGGGGTACAGCACCAGGCATTTTTCAGCTTCGGCCAGCGCGTTCATGCCGGTACCCAGGGCGAAGTCAGCCGCGTCCTGCTTGCAGCCGTGCAGCAGCACCACCAGCGGCAGAAGCGCAGGGCTGGCCGCATCGGTGACGGCTGCGTCCGTGCCGTCAAAGCCCGGCACGTACAGCCGGTAGGCATAAGGCGTGTCGCCAGAGCGGAAGCTGAATTCAGCGAAGCTGGCCGCGCGGGGCTTTGGTGCAAGGGCAGGTTGAGGCGCAAGTCGTGCGGCGGGGGCCGCTGGCGTATCTACCGCAGGCGTATCGGATGGGGTCGGCGCGTCCGTGTTTTCTTTCATCACCGGCGCGGGCTGGGGCGTGAATGGTGCTGTATCCGGTGCATCCATGGGCGCGCGGAAAGCCGGCTCATTAGCTGGTGGCTGCTTCAGCGTTTCCCGGAAAGGCACGTCGGATACGGCCTGCTCGCCGCCTGGCGCGCCCGCTGCGCTGCGTGACGCGCTGGCAGCACGCGGTGGTGTCTCGGCCACAGGCGCTTTTTGCGCACCGACCAGACCCAGCGCGCGCTGAATCACCCGGGTCGCCTCCATCAGGCGTCCGCCTTTGGTGAGTTGGGTTGCTTTGAAAATTTCGCTGATTGACATGGACACTGAAGGCCCCCTTCTGAACAGATAAAGCAGAT
>JANPFZ010000179.1:0-11076 GCA_031423655.1 Polaromonas sp. | reverse complement strand
ACAGGTGTCGTTGCTGCGCTGCTCATGGCATGTCTCCGGTTGGTTTATCGGGCGAGGTGTCGCTACGCGCTGATGGTAGAAAGGCCGCTGCCTGCTGTCAGTCGCGCAGGCGATTCGGCGCGATTTCAGTTTATGCTTTGATGATGAAACTGCACAACTATTTCCGCTCGTCGGCTTCGTTTAGGGTTCGCATTGCGCTGGAACTCAAGGGCCTGCTGTACGAATACATCCCGGTTCATATCGCCCGCGGCGACCACAAGAAGCCGCCCTATGCCGACATGTCCGCCGACACGCTGGTGCCTATGCTGGAAATAGATGGCGAAAAACTCTCGCAGTCGATGGCGATCATTGAGTACCTCGATGAGACGCACCCCGAGCCCGCGCTGCTGCCGCTAGAGGCGAAAGGCCGCGCCCGCGTGCGCACCCTGGCGCAGTCGATTGCCTGCGAGATTCATCCGCTTAACAACCTGCGCGTGCTGAAGTACCTGGTGCGCGAGCTGAAGCTTGATGACGAGGCCAAGAACGCCTGGTATGTGCACTGGTGCCGCCAAGGGCTGGAAGCCTTTGAGCGGCAATTGATGCAGCGCCCGGCCTCGACGTTTTGTCATGGCGAGACGCCGACGCTGGCCGACTGCTGCCTGGTGCCACAAATCTTCAACGCCCAGCGCTTCAAGGTGAGTTTTGACGGCCTGCCGCGCACGTTGGCCGCGTATGACGCGTGCATGGCCCTGCCGGCGTTCCAAAAAGCTCAGCCTTCGAGCTGCCCGGACTTTGAACCCTGACTGGCTGATTCCCGACTGGCCCGCACCCAGCGGCGTACGGGCGGTTTTCACGACGCGTCAGGGCGGGTTCTCCATCGCGCCTTACGACACTATGAATCTGGGCGATCACGTCGGCGACGCACCTGACAAGGTGGCTGCCAACCGCGCCGTGCTGCAATCGGCCGTCGGCAGCCGACCGGTATTTTTAAAGCAGGTGCATGGCAGCCAGGTGCTTGCAGTCGACTTTGCCACCGGTGACGGCAATGTCGCAGACGCCTGCATCACCTCGCAGCGACAGCTGGCCTGCACCATCATGGTGGCCGATTGTTTGCCGGTACTGCTGACCACTGAAGACGGCAGCATGGTGGCTGCGGCGCATGCGGGCTGGCGTGGTTTGGCCGGGGCCGGTACGGCTGGGGGTAAGAGGGCAGAACAGGGCGAGAGGGCCGGAACCGGTGTGCTGGAAGCAGTTTATGAGTCTTTTTGCCCTCTAGCCCAGGTAAAACCTGCGCAACCAGCTATGAAACTTATAGCGTGGCTGGGCCCGTGTATCGGGCCGTCAGCGTTTGAAGTGGGCGAAGAAGTGAAGGCCGCCTTCGGGCTGACGCAGCCGCAAGCCAGTCGTTATTTTGTCCCCGCCGGGCCCGGAAAATATCGGGCTGACCTTGCCGGACTGGCGCGGCTTCGCCTGCAGGCGTTGGGCGTGACTGATGTTTACGGCAACGACGGCGGCCCCGGCTGGTGTACGCACAGCAACCCGTCAAGGTTCTTCTCGCACCGGCGCGATGCCGCTGCCGTCACTGGCAACGGCTTTGGCACTACGGGACGCATGGCTGCGGCCATCTGGCGGATTTAAGGGCGGGTTGGGTGATGTATCCGGGGCTTGACCGGCCGCATGCCGGGCCATCTCCTCGCCATTGCGCTTTTTGATGGCCCGGTTGCGGGCTGGCGCGCTCATCAGGTAGGCCACCAGCGCCGCAGGCAGCACCCCGTACAGCACGAAGGTGATCACCGCGCCCAGTAACGTGCCGTTGCTGTTGGTGGCTTCGGCCACGCTCATCATGAGCACGACGTAAATCCAGGCGATGACAATCAAATACATATAAAAAAGTTTGTGTCGAGTCAACAAGTCGAAAGAAAAATCTAGGATACTGACGCAAGCAAAAAAAAGGTCAGCCAGACCCGTGCGCTTTTGGAGACAAAAATGAATTCTGACCCAAACTGGGCTAAAGCAGCCCAACAGCTGCAAGAGACCTTCGGCGCAGGCCTGCAGCAGGCTTTCGCTTCGATGGGGGTACCGGCAGGTAACTTCCCGGCAATTCAACCCGCAACCAGCGCGTCGCCGTCACTGGCGCAGGGCGTGCCAAATATCAGCTTCGACCCAGTCAAGCTGCAGGCGTTGCAGCAGCAGTGCCTGAGCGACATGACAAAGCTGTGGAATCAGAGCGTGCTGGCCAGCCCGGAGTCGCTGACCAGTGGCGACCGCCGCTTTTCTTCCGAGGCCTGGAACGCAAACGCGGTTTCCAAGTTCTCGGCCTCGGTGTACCTGCTCAACACCCACATGCTGACGAGTCTGGCTGACGCGGTCGAAACTGACGCCAAAACCAAAGCCCGTCTGCGATTCGCTGTTGAACAATGGGCCGCAGCTTCGTCGCCCAGCAATTTCTTGCCAATGAATGCCGAGGCGCTGCAGAAAATAATTTCCAGCAAGGGCGAGAGTCTTGGCAAAGGGATTCAAAACCTGCTGCATGACATCCAGCAGGGCCATGTGTCGATGACGGACGAAAGCGTTTTTGAGGTCGGGAAAAACGTCGCCACCACCGAAGGCGCGGTGGTGTTTGAAAACGAATTTTTCCAGCTGCTCGAATACAAGCCGCTGACCGACAAGGTGTTCGAAAAACCCTTTCTTTTCGTGCCGCCCTGCATCAACAAATACTACATCCTTGACCTGCAGCCCGAAAACTCGCTGATCCGCTACACCGTCAGTGAAGGCCACCGAACCTTTGTCGTCAGCTGGCGCAATCCAGACCAGTCGATGGCCAAAAAAACCTGGGACGATTACATTGAGCACGCCGCCATCAAGGCGATTGAAGTGGTGCAGGAAATCACCGCTGCCAGAACCATCAATGCGCTCGGGTTTTGCGTTGGCGGAACGATTTTGGGAACTGCCCTGGCCGTACTGGCGGCGCGCGGTGAAAAGCCAGTGTCCAGCCTGACCCTGCTCACGTCCATGCTCGACTTCACCGACACCGGCATTCTCGATATCTTCATCGATGAAGCCTCGGTGAAGCGCCGCGAAGATGAAATGGGGCAGGGCGGCTTGCTCAAGGGGCAAGAGCTGGCTTCGACCTTCAGTCTTTTACGGCCCAACGACCTGCTGTGGAACTACGTGGTGGGCAACTACCTGAAGGGCGAAACGCCGCCGCCGTTCGACCTGCTTTACTGGAATAGCGACTCGACCAATCTGCCCGGACCGTTCTACGCCTGGTACCTGCGCAACACTTATTTTGAAAACCGGCTGATTCAGCCCGGCAGCCTGACGGTGTGCGGCGAAAAGATTGATTTAAGCCGGCTTGACATGCCAGCTTACATCTACGGCTCGCGTGAAGACCACATCGTGCCGATTGACGGTGCCTACGCTTCTACCCAGCACTTGCCGGGCAAGAAGCGTTTTGTCATGGGCGCTTCGGGGCACATCGCTGGGGTGATCAACCCGCCGGCGAAGAAAAAGCGCAGCTATTGGACGCATGAAAACCTGCAGCAGAACGTGTTTCCCGCAGCGCAGGCCGAGTGGCTAGCAGGGGCTACTGAACACCCGGGAAGCTGGTGGACCGACTGGTCGGCGTGGCTTAAAAAGCAGGCGGGCAAGCAGATCGCTGCACAAAAAACCTACGGCAACCGCAAGTACAAGATGCTGGAAGCGGCGCCCGGAAGCTATGTGAAAGCCAAGGCGTAATTTCCGCAAAGCGCTCGAACCAAAATAGCGCTCAAAAAAAATCAGACAACCCCGATCACTACTTCGATTCATCAACAAGGAAGAGACACCATGGAAGACATCGTTATCGTTTCAGCCGGCCGTACGGCTGTAGGCAAATTCGGCGGTACGCTGGCAAAAACACCGGCTACCGAGCTTGGCGCCGCCGTAGTCAAGGCCGTGCTTGAGCGTTCAGGCCTGTCGGCCGATCTGATCGGTGAAGTCATCATGGGCCAGGTGCTGACGGCAGGCGTGGGCCAGAACCCGGCGCGGCAGACTGTCATCAAGTCGGGTCTGCCGAATGGCATTCCGGGCCTGACCATCAACGCCGTTTGCGGCTCGGGATTGAAGGCCGTCATGCTGGCGGCGCAGTCGGTTGCCACTGGCGACAGTGAAATCGTGATTGCTGGTGGGCAGGAGTCCATGAGCCTGTCACCGCACGTACTGAGCGGTTCGCGCGAAGGCCAGCGCATGGGTGACTGGAAGATGATCGACTCGATGATCGTCGATGGTCTGTTGGACGTCTACAACCAGTACCACATGGGCATCACGGCAGAAAACGTGGCCAAAAAATACGACATCAGCCGCGACAAGCAGGACGCGCTGGCCCTGGCCAGTCAGACCAAGGCGGCGGCTGCGCAAGACGCCGGCAAGTTCAAGGACGAGATCGTGCCGTTTATCATCGCGCAGAAAAAAGGCGACCCCATCGTCTTCGCGGCCGATGAATTCATCAACCGCAAAACCAGCGCGGACGTACTGGCCGGCTTGCGACCGGCCTTTGACAAGGCTGGCGGCGTCACGGCCGGTAATGCGTCGGGCCTCAATGATGGCGCTGCTGCGGTAATGGTGATGACCGCGAAGAAGGCGGCTGAACTGGGGCTCAAGCCACTGGCCCGCATAGCCAGCTATGCCACCTCGGGCCTTGACCCGGCTTTCATGGGCATGGGGCCGGTGCCGGCATCGACGAAAGCGCTGGCGCGTGCCGGTTGGAAGGCGCAAGACCTTGACCTGCTGGAAATCAACGAAGCCTTCGCCGCGCAGGCCTGTGCCGTTAATCAGGAGATGGGCTGGGACACCAGCAAGGTCAACGTCAATGGCGGCGCGATTGCGATTGGGCACCCGATTGGCGCGTCCGGCTGCCGCATTCTGGTCACGCTGCTGCACGAGATGGTGCGCCGTGACGCGAAAAAGGGCATTGCCAGCCTGTGTATCGGCGGCGGCATGGGGGTTGCCCTCACACTGGAACGCTGAATTTAAGGTAAAACAGCCTGCAGCCCAGACAAATCGCGCGCAAGCAGCTATTAAAGTTGTAGCAAACGAGCGGGCTAATCCCCTCAGTAAATTAGCAAAATCAAGGAGAACATCATGAGCAAGAAAGTAGCGTATGTCACCGGCGGCATGGGCGGCATCGGAACCGCGATCTGCCAGCGGCTGGCCAAGGACGGTTACACGGTCATCGCGGGCTGCGGCCCCACGCGCGACTACGACAAGTGGATCAACGAGCAAAAAGCGCTCGGCCACACGTTTTATGCATCGGTGGGCAACGTCGGCGAATGGGAGTCCACGGTGGCCGCGTTCGACAAGGTCAAGGCAGAGCATGGTCCCGTCAGCGTGCTGGTGAACAACGCCGGCATCACGCGTGACGGCCAGTTCCGCAAAATGAGCAAGGCTGACTGGGACGCAGTGATTTCCACCAACCTCAACAGCATGTTCAACGTGACCAAGCAGGTGATCGAAGGCATGGTCGAAGCCGGCTTTGGCCGCATCATCAACATCTCGTCGGTCAATGGTCAGAAAGGCCAGTTCGGCCAGGTCAACTATTCAACTGCCAAAGCCGGTCTGCACGGCTTCACGATGGCGCTGGCGCAGGAAGTTGCGAGCAAGGGCGTGACGGTCAACACCGTCAGCCCGGGCTATATCGGCACCGACATGGTCAAGGCGATTCGCCCTGAAGTACTGGAGAAAATTGTCGCGGGTGTTCCCGCCAAACGTCTGGGCGAGCCCGAAGAAATCGCGTCCATCATTTCGTGGATTGCCTCTGACGAAGGCGGTTATGCCACCGGCGCGGACTTCTCGCTCAATGGCGGTTTGCACATGGGTTGATGCCAGCGGCTGCAGAATTTTGCACCCACATAAAACCCCGCAGCTGCGGGGTTTTTGTTTTCTGAAAGGTTCTTTATTCCAGGTCTTCAATGGCCAGCATGTGGTAGCGCTGCCCGAAGGAGAAATCATATTTGCGCGCTTCTGCCGTCACACGCTCAGCGGCCTTGGAATCATGCACGGCGACCATCAAGGCGTGGTGGCCCTTGCGAGCCAGATTGATATAGCGATGCACTGTGGCGCCTTCGGTGCCGACATCTGGCAGCGCAGCGTGGGAGTCTCCATCCACTTTGCCGATTTCCCTCAACACCGTTTCGGGCGTGAGCAGCATCACGGTGTCGCTGAGGGAGTCGATATTTTGGGCAGCCTGACTGGCACTTTCAGCATTTGGAAACATGATGAACGCGTAGCCGGTGGGGTAAAACACGCCGCTCATCGTCAACATTTTTTTGGTCATTTCAAAGGGTTTCATCGCTGTTCTCCTGTGGGACGATAGGTCTTTATTAGCACCTGGAAAACCGACAATTTTTGTCAGTGCTTGCTCCTAAAGCCTGTAAGACCCTGGCCAGAAAAACAGTTTTTCCTCTGCTGTGTGTCCAAGCTTTCAAGGCAGCGGCTCCAGTTTCACTGTCGGCTCGGTCATCACCCGTACCGTACTTTGCAGATCGGGCAATACGGAGTTTGAAAAATAGCTGTTTTGCGTGTCGGGCTCCAGCGCGGCAAGCACCAGATTGCCCAGTGCTTGATTCAGGGTGATGTAGTAGCTGTTGCGCGGCACGTCATACACGCCGCGTACCAGGCTGACCTGCGCATTGATCACCGGCGCGGCCGCTGCAATGGTGCCGTGGACGTCCAGACGCTCGCCCGAAGTGCGGGACACTTCGCGGTAACTGTCACCCAGCACCGAACCCGCCTCAACGATGCGCATCACCTGCACCCCGTGCATGCGAAGACGTTCAACCGCTGTGGTGGCCGAACTGGAAAGCCAATAGCCGCAGGGGCGAATACGCGTCTTGATCATTCGCAATGCCAGCGATGAGTCCCAGTCAACCGGCACGATTTTGTCAATGCCGCTTTCGGGGTCGAGCATCATCAGGTCGTAGCGGCCCGGTGTGGCGGCGGCTTCAATCACGGCTTCCTCGCGGCAGGCGCGGGCACTGATTTCGCGATCAAGGTATGGGCGCAACTGGCCCAGTTCGGCGGCGCGCTGGGCCGTGCTGGCCAGCACGCTGCTGATGGCTGTGACATGCGTGTGAACGCGCCGCTGGATGTGCAGACGGCCCAGGCCAACACCTCGCGTTTCAATCAGCAGGCTGACGCTGTTCTTCAGGCCGTAAACATTTCTTCCGGTGTCGGGCTGTACGCCACCCATCGATATTTTTTTGTCTGACAGGTCGCTCGAGGTGGTGTAGTACCACTCGGCGCTGAGCTTCTGCGCCTGCAGCGAAGCCAGCAGGGGCCGGCGGTACCACTCTTCGGCAGCGCGCGTCAAAAACTCTGGTGTGTTGGCAGTGGTGGCGTATTGCAGCAGCGCGTCAAAGCGCTGCAGCGCGCCGAACTTTTGCAAAAACCGGCCGACTGCGGTGTATTCGTGCGCGTCAACCACCACGGTGGGCCGGTAGTCGCGTGTGAGTTTTGCCAGCGCCTGTGCCTCGGGAGTGGCCAGCAGCAAATGGTCGCGGTTCATGTCCAGCCCGCCCTGAGTGACGCGTTGGCCAGCGGCAGCGCCATCAGGGTTGCTGCGCGGAACGATGATCACATTGATGCGCTCGAGCAGCGGCTGCAGCAGGCCCTGCGACAGCTCCCTTGCGATGACCAGCAAGGCTTCGCTGCCAGCGGGCTCGTCGCCATGCTGCTGGCCTATCAGCAGCACGGTGGGCTTGCCGCTGGCCTGCAGGCTGCCGGGGTCGGTAGCTCCCGCACGCGTCAATATCAGCGCTTCAAGTGGCTGGCGGTTTTGCGAACTGCCGACGGGAAGCAGTGCAGATTTCACGCCTGTGCTGCGCGCTGCCGCTGCGGCTTGTTCAAGCAGCCAGGCGTGCATTTCAGGCTGACTGGTGAAAGTAGTGCGACCTGCGAGCAGACCCGGCGTGCTGTACGACACTGCGGGTGCCGGGAAGCGGGCCGCTACCGCCGCGCCGTAAGGCAAGGGCTCATCGGTGGGGTTGACAGATGCCCCTGCAGGGCCAGCGCCCGAGTCCCTGGGGGGCACCGGGAACGTCTGTGCGTCGGCGGGCACGTCCATCGATGGTGAGGAAGGCGGTGCTGCCGATGGCGCCTGCAGACCAATCGACGGACGAGGTGTGCTGCCGGGTGTCCACGGTGGCAGGGGCGTTGACGTGCAGCCCGCCAGCGTCGCCATTGCAGTAAATATCACGGTGCTGATTGCAGTCGATGTCGTCCATGCCTGCAAACCGGGGCGGCGCATGCGCACGCCGGACTCAGCCAGCGGACTGCCCGGCCTTGAAAAGCGCTGTGTGGATGCCAGTCGGATCATGGGCCGTCCTTTTTTTCATTGCACAAAATGTTCGAATCAACCCCGTGTGGCCTGAGGTGACGTGAGGCCAAGTGTCGACTTATATTACCCGCCCTCCGCCTTTTTTGTCATGGCTTGTCCCACCCCTTTGCAGACGCCGCTGCGCCCGGTTCCGGTTCACTTTGCTGGCATTTAAAAGCGCTTGGGTCGCGTTTTCCTACACGCCACACTTTTACTGTCCCACATCATGGGGCGGGGCCGTGGCCTAAGTTTGTGTCCTGGACTGCACTGCCGGTTTTTTTAAGCAACTCTCACTCAGGAGATTCCATGACCAAAGCCCCAGCGAAGAAAAATGATGCGGTTGACCTGCTGGATGCCGACCACATCGCCGTCAAAAAACTGTTCACTGCCTACAAAAAACTGTGCGACAACGATGCAGCGGCAGATGAAAAGCGCGCGCTTGCCGCGCAGATTTGCAAGGAACTCACAATTCACGCCCAAATCGAGGAGGATATTTTTTACCCGGAGGTGCGCGAGGCCATCGACGGGCAAGCGCTGCTCGACGAGGCCGAAGTCGAACATGGCACGGCGAAGGACTTGATCAGGCAAATTTCTGAAATGGAGCCCGACGATGACCTGTATGACGCCAGGGTGACGGTGCTGGGTGAATACATCGATCACCATGTCAAGGAAGAGCGGGAAGAGATTTTTGTTAAGGCGCGAAAGTCCAGGCTTGACCTGGTTGCGATGGCCGATGAATTGAGCCAGCGAAAAATGGAGCTGCTTGAAGATTACGAAGCCGAAAAAGCGTAGGGCGCAGGGTGTCGGGGAGAGCCGTTGCGACCCAGCCGCCTGCAGGCAGACGCAGCTTTCTGGGAAAATGCAGTCATGTCCGCCGCCCTTCCTTCTTTTGCCAGTCAGCCTGCTCCCGCCGGGCACGTCGCCCAACTCACACCATCGCCGCATGTCAACCCGTGGCAAATGAGCGTCGCGCCCATGATGGACTGGACTGATCGCCATTGCCGCTTCTTTCATCGGCTGCTTTCTCGCCACGCGCTGCTTTATACCGAAATGGTGACCACCGGTGCGCTGCTGCACGGCAATGTGGAACGCCACTTGCGCTTCAATGCCGATGAGCACGCGGTGGCGCTGCAACTCGGCGGCAGCGAACCCGCCGATCTGGCGCACTGCGCCGCGCTGGGCGAGCAGTGGGGCTATGACGAGATCAACCTCAATTGCGGCTGCCCCAGCGAGCGGGTGCAGCGTGGCGCTTTCGGTGCCTGCCTGATGGCTGAGCCGCAACTGGTGGCTGATTGCGTCAAGGCGATGATCGATGTGGTCAGCGTGCCCGTGACTGTCAAGCACCGTATCGGCATCGACAAAAATGAAAGCTACGGCTTCGTTCGCGACTTTATCGGCGCGGTGAGCGAAGCAGGGTGCAAGACCTTCATCGTTCACGCCCGCTCTGCCTGGCTGAAGGGCTTGAGCCCGAAAGAAAACCGCGAAGTGCCGCCGCTGCGTTATGCGCTGGTGGAGCAGCTGAAAAAAGAGTTCCCGCGCCTGACCCTCGTTGTCAATGGCGGCATCACCACGGCAGAGCAGGTGCGCCATCACCTGCAGCAACTCGATGGCGTGATGGTGGGCAGGGAGGCTTATCACAACCCCTGGTGGCTGGCTTCGTGGGACGCATCGTTTTTCGGTGCAACTGCCCGCGATGACCTTGCTTTGAGCCGCGAGGCTGTGGAAGAAAAAATGTGCGACTACATGGCGCGCGAGTCTGCGGTAAACGGCACACCGTGGAGCGTTATTGCCCGCCATATGCTGGGTCTGCGGCATGGTTTGACCGGAAGCCGGCGCTGGCGTCAGGTGTGGAGCGACCACCGGTTGAAGGCCATGCATCCGCGTGACGTGATGGCCCTGGCGCACCTGCCAGTATTGCCTGTATTGCCTGTATTGCCCGTACTGCCGCTGGAGCGGACGGATCCGCTAGCACTTGCACTGGCCGCCTGAAGGGCAGCGCACGCTGATGCGGCGCTAAATAACTTGAATTCTCTGCGCTGCCGTCCGCGTCCTCCGCGCTCCTATCTTCTCAGCGTTCAAATTGATTTTGTCTTTTGAATTCAAGGTTTTGACCTGAATAGTAACTTTCGATAAGAAAAATCGGCTTACAGCCGACGTAACACGTGCGTAAGCAGCTATTAAAAATATAGCAAATACGCTGTGAGCGCGCCCACACGCGTCATGCGTCTGACCCCTGGCACGCTGCGCAGTTCACACTTGAATGCCACTTCGAATCGGCCGCAGCAGACTTTTGAATTGGCGCTCATCACACGTGCTCATTAGGGGTGTAATGCCACCCGTAAAAAAGTGAAAGTTATCCAAAAGTCTGTGCGCAACAAATGACAAATAGGCCAGAAGCCCGCGCGTTACTTGTGTAAGCAGCTCCTGAATACATAGCTAGCGGAAATCTTCCTACAGCGGATCGGCTTGCTGGCTGGCACCCTAAACGCGGTGAAAAAGCGTTCATTTCGATACCATCAATGCCTACCCATACAGCTGCGGTACAGCACGCTATTTTTGCGGCTTGTACCGCGCAGTGTGAATAAATTTTTTGGCAAGACATGTCGGACAAGGGGAAAAATTGACAACAGCCCAGCAACACAAATCTGCGCGACTGGTGACGGCATTCGCGTTGACCGCACTTCTTGCTGCCTGCGGCGGCGGCGGTGGAGGCGAAAGCTCCAACGCAGGCGTTGGAGCACCAA
>JANPFZ010000178.1:0-22974 GCA_031423655.1 Polaromonas sp. | reverse complement strand
GTGGCCTGGTATCTGGCGAATCCGGACTGGGTGGCGCACGTGCAAAGCGGTGCTTACAAAGACTGGACCGCCAAACAGTACGCCCCGCAAGGCAGCGCGTCCCGCCCTGCCCGGGCGCTTGCCTGACCCGCCATGAGCACTCAGTCAAGCCATAATTACATGTCAAATACGGTTGTAGCCCAATGAAAACGTGCGCAAGAAGCTATAGAAATAATAGCGTCTGGTGTGTTGCTCGACTGAACAATCGCTTGGCGTGACGGCATGAAAATATTGCTATTTGGCCAAGGTGGCCAGGTCGGTTGGGAATTGCAGCGCAGCCTGACCCCGCTCGGCCAGCTGATTGCGCTGGACCGCCACAGCACCGACCACTGCGGCGACTTCAGCAACCTGCCAGGTCTGGCAGCTACCGTGCGCGCGCTGCGCCCCGACGTCATCGTCAATGCCGCCGCCTACACCGCCGTCGACAAGGCCGAAAGCGAGCCCGAGCTGGCAAGCCTGATCAACGCCGCTGCACCCGCCCTTTTAGCCCATGAGGCAGCAAAAATCGGTGCCCTGCTGGTTCACTACAGCACTGACTACGTCTTTGACGGCAGCGGCAGCCGCCCCTGGACCGAGGCCGACACCCCGGCACCGCTGAGTGTCTATGGCCGCACCAAGCTGGAAGGCGAGCAGGCCATTCAGTCAGCCTGCCCGCATCACCTGATCTTTCGTACCAGCTGGGTCTATGCCGCACGCGGCGGCAACTTCGCCAAAACCATGCTGCGCCTGGCCCAAGAGCGCGAGCGGCTAACCGTAATCGACGACCAGTTTGGCGCGCCCACGGGAGCCGATTTGCTGGCCGACGTCACCGCCCACGCCATACGTCAGGTGCTGAAACGCCCCGACGACGCCGGCCTGTACCACCTGACCGCCAGCGGTGAAACCAGCTGGCATGGGTATGCAAAACACGTTCTAGCCCAGGCAGGACGTGCGCAAGAAGATATCAAAATCATAGCAAAAGAAGTTGTTGCTGTTCCGACCAGCGCCTTTCCTACGCCGGCTATGCGGCCCCTTAACTCTCGCCTTGACACTGGAAAACTGCAAACTACTTTTGGTCTGAGCCTGCCGCACTGGCAGCTCGGAGTGGATCGCATGCTGGCAGAGACACTTCCCTGCGACCCGCTTTTGATGAACGCTATGTGCAACTCGCCCAGGCATGGCGTAAACGGATGAATCGTGATTGCAACTCCAGCCATGCTTGCGGTAGCGCTTCGAGCTCTCTAACTGTTTGCGCTCCCAAATTACAATTGGGTCATGCGCCTCACCCTTGAACAAATACAAGCCATACGCGTGAGTGTCGCCGACGTGGCGGGACGGGACGCACGGGTATGGCTGTTTGGGTCGCGCGTTCACGACCAGTCGCGTGGCGGAGATGTGGACTTGCTGCTCGAGCTTGATGAGCCTGTTAGCGAACCGGCGCAGCTGGCTGCCCGCCTTTCGGCACATGTCTCGCGCGCCATGTATGGCCGAAAGGTTGACGTTGTGGTGAAGGCGCCCAACCTGATGCATTTGCCCATCCACTCGATTGCGCTGCAGGAGGGCGTACGACTTTGAAGTTGCCCCCAGCACTGACAGCACGGCTTGAATTCCTGTCTCGCGTGACGCAAAAGGAATGTGTGTATTTGCTTGACACAGACCGTCGTCTTTTTGGAAACCTGTTTACGATTGAAGAAGCCCAAAAAATCGAAGCTGATCCGCTACTGGCTGAGCGACTGGACGCTTTTGTAAGCCGCTTTGGGCGTCTGCAGGACACCGTGGGGGATAAATTACTTCCAGCTTTGCTCACCGCGCTGGCTGAAAAGACAGGGCCAGCCATTGACAACCTGGACCGGGCAGAAAAATTCGGCCTCATCGAATCTACGGACGCCTGGATGGAAATGCGAAAACTTAGAAACCAGATGGTGCATGAGTACATTGAAGACCTGGCTGTACTTTCCAGCGCCCTGCGAAGCGGCCACTTATTTGTGCCAACGCTGGTGGCCACTGCCAACCGCTTGGTGGCCGAGGTCAAACGCATCCTGCAACTCCCGGCAAGCACATAGGTAAAGCAAAGTCAGGTGTGCACCACCCATGGGATGGCCGCTTTAACCCAGCCGACACGGCAGAACAACAAAATACAACACTGAGACCGGGATATTCATCACACCATGACCCCACGCAAAGGCATCATCCTCGCCGGCGGCTCAGGCACTCGGCTGCACCCCGCCACACTGGCGATCAGCAAGCAGCTGCTGCCGGTTTACGACAAGCCGATGATTTACTATCCTTTAAGCACGTTGATGCTGGCGGGCATTCGCGAAGTGTTAATCATCAGCACCCCGCAAGATACGCCGCGCTTCCAGCAACTGCTGGGCGATGGCAGCCAGTGGGGCATGAAGCTGCAATACGCCGTGCAGCCCAGCCCGGACGGCCTGGCGCAGGCCTTCATTATTGGCGAAACCTTTTTGGCCGGCGCGCCGAGCGCGCTGGTGCTGGGTGACAACATTTTTCACGGCCATGATTTTTCGCAGCTATTGGGCGGCGCAGATGCACAAACCAGCGGCGCAACTGTTTTTGCCTACCATGTGCGCGACCCGGAGCGCTACGGCGTGGTCGCCTTTGACGCGCAAGGCAAGGCCAGCAGCATCGAAGAAAAGCCCGCCCAGCCGAAGAGCAACTACGCCGTCACTGGCTTGTACTTCTACGACGAGCAAGTCGTCGACATTGCCAAGGCGATAAAACCCAGCGCGCGCGGCGAGCTTGAGATCACCGCCGTCAATCAGATCTACCTGGAGCAAGGCAGCCTGAACGTCAAAATCATGCAGCGCGGTTATGCGTGGCTGGACACGGGCACGCATGAAAGCTTGCTGGAGGCCAGTCTGTTCATTTCCACGCTGGAGCACCGCCAGGGCTTGAAGGTGGCTTGCCCTGAAGAGATTGCTTGGCGCAACGGTTTTATTGACTCGGAACAACTTGAAAAGCTGGCCCGGCCACTGGTCAAAAACGGCTATGGTCAGTATTTGCAGCGCTTGTTAAACGAAGGGGCGCAGCTTTGAAAAAGCTGATTGTTCAAGACACCCTGGTGTCGCTGACCCGAGTCAATGACGATGACTACATCTCACTGACCGATATCGCACGTGTTCGAAATCCCGATGAACCAAAGGATGTAGTCAAAAATTGGCTTCGCAATCGCGCCACAGTTGAATTTCTGGGTTTATGGGAAAAGATCAACAACGCCGCCTTTAAAGGGGTCGAATTCGACTCCTTTAGATTCCAGGCTGGCTCCAACAGCTTCACTTTGTCGCCCAGTAAATGGATTGAGGCTACGGGAGCGATCGGCATTAAAAGTGCCGCAGGGCGCAGCGGTGGTACTTACGCTCACAGAGATATCGCTTTTGAGTTCGCATCCTGGGTGTCGGCGGAATTCAAGCTCTACCTGATAAAAGAATTTCAGCGGCTAAAGGAAGACGAAGCCGTAAGGCTTGAGTCGGGTTGGGATATCAAACGCAGTCTTGCAAGAATCAACTACAAAATACACACCGATGCGATCAAGGAAACGATCATTCCGAAGAGCATCACACGAGCGCAAACAAGTTACATCTACGCATCAGAAGCTGACCTGCTAAATGTCGCCCTATTTGAAATGACGGCAAAAGAGTGGCGCGACAAAAACCCAGATCATCAGGGGAATATTCGGGATGGCGCGACCGTTGAGCAACTCGTAGTCCTCTCCAATCTCGAAAGTTTGAACGCGGCGTTTATTCGGCAAGGTCTCGGGCAGCCTGCGCGGCTACAAGCACTAAATGAGTTGGCGATCAGCCAATTGCGTTCTCTGGTGGGCTTTAACACCGCAGGAAAACTGAAATGAAAGTCACTCCAACCTCGATTCCTGAAGTTTTGATCATCGAACCCAAAGTGTTCGGCGATGCCCGCGGCTTCTTTTTCGAGAGCTTCAACCAGAAAGCCTTTAACGAAGCCACTGGCCTTGACGTTAATTTTGTGCAAGACAACCACAGCCGCAGCGCAAAAGGCGTGCTGCGCGGCTTGCACTACCAGGTTCAGCAGCCGCAGGGCAAGCTGGTGCGGGTGGTGCAGGGCGAGGTTTTTGACGTTGCCGTTGACATTCGCAAATCTTCACCAACTTTTGGTCAGTGGGTCGGAGAAGTTCTGTCTGCAGATAACAAGCGTCAGATGTGGGTACCTGAAGGCTTTGCGCATGGGTTTGTGACGCTTTCCGACACGGCCGATTTTTTGTATAAAACCACTAATTACTACGCACCCGCCCATGAACGGTGCATCGCCTGGAATGACCCGTCGATCGGCATCAAATGGCTCTCAGACTCGTCCCCCGATCTTTCGGCCAAAGATAGCAAGGCTTTGTCGCTTGCGCTTTCCGAAGTGTTCAATTGATGCTTGAACATCCCGGCTTGAACTTACTATCAGCCGATAGTCTTCGGAAAGCCATACATGACAATAAATATTATTGGCACGGCGGAGGGTGCGTCGCTACCTTTTAAAACCTGGGAGAGCTGAGATCAGGAGGCTTTCCCCGGTAGAGGAAAGTTTCTAGCTGAGCGGTAGGATCTCGACCCACTCCCTGAGGAAAAAATACGTTGAGAATCGTTTCATGAGAGGACTCTAATTGGTTGCTAGCCTGTACGCTTTCAACCCGGGAAATATACTATGACGATCAAGCATAAAAAAATTGATGTTGGCTGTGGAGTCAATAAGTGGCACCCCGACGCGCTGGGGATTGACATGGCTGCAGGCCCAGGAGTCGATATGGTTGGTGATGCGCTTGATATTCTGCGTGGTTTTGAAGACGACTCGGTCGGGAGTATTTACTCAAGCCATTTTCTTGAGCATCATGAAAACCCACCGGCGATACTGAAGGAAATGATACGGGTGCTCGCTCCCGAAGGCTCCCTCGAGCTGCGGGTCCCCCATTTTTCAGATCCTTGGTTTCAATCAGATCCAACCCACAAACATCCGTTTGGTCTGTATACCTTTGGGTATTATTTTAAAAATACAATTTTCACCAGAAAACTTCCAGGTTATTGTTTGATTGAGTATGCATATTTGGAGAAAGTCAAACTAAACTTTGGATCAACTCGGCCATTTTATGTGCGACATGCCTTAAAAAAGATTGTTCAATTCTTAGTTAATATATCCGGCTATACCCGTGAGCTTTATGAAGAAATGTTTTCTGGAATATTTAAGTGTTCTGAGATATACGTGGTTATAAAAAAGGAGGCCCGTAAATAGAATTAGTGGTTCTCTGCCGTCAGCAACCACATCAAAGAATTTAATTGAAGTACTTTATTGCCCAAAAAGTCAGAAATGCCATACCCGGCGTGGTAACAGTAATTTCGAGATTCTCACTTGGAATTGTGTTGACTGCACTGCCGATTCTTTTGGCTCACTTCTACGGGAAAGATTCGGCAAACACAGTTGCTCTGGCAATTAATCTGTCGAGTTACAGTTCATGGCTGGCATTGGGCGGATATGCCACTGTAATGCGTGATTTCAGACTGGCCGAAAATGTTTTTGAAAAATACAGACTGAATCAGATTTACCAGCAGCTTGCGCTCCTTCAATCTATCAGTGCTTTATTACTAACTGCCGCTATCGCAGGTGTTTATGTCAAACTCGCTCAGCCAGCTTATTTGAGCAACTCGATAAATCTGTTATTGATCGGCCTCGTATTCGGTGTTGTGATTCAGTGTTCCTCGTTTTGGTTGAATATTTCACTAGGTAGCAGTTATTCTGAGAATAGATTTGTTGGCATCGGAATAGGTGTCTCCATGGTAAGAATTGTAACTTTGGCAGTTGTTCTCGCTGGTTCGTATAGCTCGATGAATTCGGGGGGGATTTTGACCGCTGCTAGTTTTTTGTGCGGTTTGGGTAGCCTGCTTCTTTATCGTCGCTATCGTGCGGTCTCCAAATGCGTTGATCTAACCAGGAAACATGAAAAGAGAAGCCTCGCGGATTTGGTTTTAGAATCGATTATCTATTTCAAGTGGAGTTTGCTTGCCACTGCAGTTTTTGTGTTCCCGGTGACTGCAATTGCTTCTGCAGAACCAAGCATACTGATCCCCGCAACCATGGCCTTCTTTCTGGTCGGGGCAAGTCAAAACATTATTGCAGCATTGATTACTCCGCAGGCAAATAGTCTACAGGATGGAGTCGGTGACATTTCCGCTTTGAAAGCATTTTTTGTTTTGACTGCCAAAACGTCTGCTCTAGTAACTTTAGCTGCATTACTACTCGTATGGTCGTTGAATCCATTTTTTGATACGTACATGGATACGGGTAGTCGGCAAACGTTTTTCCCGATGGTGGTTGTGTTAATTTTTATGGCGGGAGTAAGGGCGTTAACCTTGGCACCAACACAGGCTGCCATAGCCTTAAAAAAAGAAAAACTCGTTATGCTTTCTCCCTTGCTTGAGGCGGGCTCTTCAATAGTTGGCGTATCACTGTGCTGGTTTCTGCAGCGGGGCGACCTGATCATTTGGATTTTTGTGCTTGCTGTGATGGTTAGGGTGTTGGTTGCAGGTGGCCTGGAAATTAGTTTGATTGCCAGCCATTGGCGATCGAAAGAACGGCTGCAATGAGTCGTGTATTCCTTTTTTTGATGCTGGGTACTTTTTTTCTGACTGGAGTTCTTCCGAACTCCCTCAACACTGTCGCGGCTGTATTCATGGTTTTGAGCTTTGCCGCAGCTTGTTTGATGGTTGAGTGGAGCCGCTCTTTGGCTAGGTTAATGTTCATGTATTTCGCCGGGCTAGCTATAACTTTTATTTATATAGGCGTCGGTATGACCAATGGCGCGCCCGCAGTGGCTGCCATTCAAGTATTCGTAACGTACGTTTGTTCTCCGTTAATCTGGATCATTACCTTGACGGTGTTACTCCAGCGAATATCGAGCGAACAACTCAAGGAGTGGATGGTGGTTCTATCGTTCGTTGGAGTGGCGAGCGTTGCGATTTTCTTTTATTTATTTCTCAATTTCGGCGTTGATGCAGTACTGTTCTTTATTGATGATCCGAATATTAATCTAAGAGATGGATACTCTGCAGCTACAATGCATATTTATGGGTCATTTATATTTTTGACCGGGGCCTTTTTTGCGACTCCTGCCTTGGTGTCAGGGATCACACGACGGTATTTGCTACTCGGTTCATTTGTACTCGTAGCCATTACGTCTGGCAGATCGGCGCTAATTATTTCCATTTTTATAGGATCAATTGTCGGTATGGTGTTTCTGTCGGCGAATACTGCTGATATGGTCTTTAAACGGAGTACGGACAGGTCGCTTTACTCGCTGGTTCAAAAACTATTGATACTTTTCATGATTGGTTTTGTTCTGGTGATGGTAACGGACATTGATGTGAATGTCATCGTTGGCGATTTCGTGGCAAAGCTGCTCTCCGGTGGTGGAATTGAGCGAATAGAGCAGGCCGATGCTTTGTTGGCAAGTGTCAAAGATAATTTGGGCTTAGGTGTCGGTCATGGAGTTGGTGTTCCTTATATTAGAAATGATGACTATCCGTGGCGCTACGAACTTGTTTGGTTTGCTACTCTTCATCGGGTAGGTCTTATTGGTTCGATCATTTATACTCTTCCGTTTGTCGTCTGCATTGTGGCTTTCCTGAAACTTTGGAGACATAGAATGCTCACTGAAATGGACGTGTTCATGTTTTCGGGGCTTGCGTCAGCGCTGGTAGCATCGAATACAAATCCATATATTGAGGCATTCAGTTTCCAATGGATGTATGTTCTTCCAGTGGTTTATTTCCTCGTTCCAGTAAAAAATAGGACTAAAGTGCCGTTCCGTTTATCTATGGTGCCTGCTGTCTAACCGAAATCCCCACTCAGTTTTCTGATTTTTAGTTGTAGGTTGTTTCTTCTGGTGGGTAATGCTGCGAGTGCTTTTTTGATTGTTCAGTAGATGTTGATTTTGGCTATAGTCTGGTTTTCAAGAAGCGATGAGTTGATGGAAATTGATCTGTATTATCGGGTTGTGCGCATTCGGATAGGTGACTGAAAAATGGTTTCTATTTTGGTATTGACGAAGTATGGGCGGATGGGGGCTTCGTCAAGACTTCGGTTTTTGCAGTATTTCCCATATCTGGAGCAGGACAGTTTTTGCATTACATTACAGCCGTTGCTATCCGACGAACTTCTGCAAGTGCGATATAGCCGTGGGAGTTATGGCTTCGTTTGCTTGTTACGGGCTTATGCTGACCGCTTAACTGCGATGCTTCGGCGCAGTAATTTTGATGCTGTCTGGATTGAGAAAGAGGCATTGCCTTGGACTCCTTTATGGGTTGAGCAAATTTTGTTGAGCGGAGTACCGTACGTGCTGGACTACGACGACGCAGTTTTTCACCAGTACGATCAGCATCTGCGAGCCGGGGTTCGTTGCCTTTACGGTAAGCGGCTTGATGGTCTGATGGCCAATGCTGCCTTGGTCGTCGGTGGTAATAACTACCTTGCGCACCGTGCGCGCAATGCTGGCGCCCAATGGACGGAAATAGTTCCAACCGTTATTGATTTGAATCGGTACCCTTGCCCTTCCCGAGAGCCAGACGTGACGAGGCTGCCGCGCGTTGTGTGGATAGGTTCACCGTCGACAGCGCGCTACCTGCAGTTGTTGTGCGAACCGCTGGGGAAGCTCGCCAAGCGGCAGTCTTTTGTGTTGCGGGTGATTGGTGCAGGCTTGGTGGAAATCCCAGGCGTGCAGATTGAAGTGGTGACTTGGTCGGAAAATACTGAAGTCGAAAGTACTGGAGCCTGCGATGTGGGTGTGATGCCGCTGGAAGATTCTTCATGGGAGCGAGGTAAGTGCGGCTACAAGCTAATTCAATATATGGCTTGTGGGTTGCCAGTAGTGGCATCGGGCGTTGGCGTCAATTCTGAAATTGTGAAGCATGGTGTAAACGGCTATTTGGCTAATACGCCCGAGGAATGGGTTGCCGCTCTGGAGAAATTACTGATTGACCAGCAGCTTTGTGTCCAGATGGGTCGAGCCGGGAGGCACATGGTCGAGCAGGTATATTGCATTCAAAAAACTGGACCGAAAATGGCGAGATTTTTACGCCGCGCCGCAGGCAGGCTTGGAGGCTGATTGGACTTGCAGCTTTTAAAGACATCTGATGCAAAAAGAGAATCTTCAGATCGCGGGGAATTTGCTTGTGGCCGATCAGAATAACTCCGAACGGCCTTTGGCTCGAATCTTGATTTCGACGACAGTACCGGAAACGTTCGCGACCATTCTCAAGAACCAGCCCCTTTATTTGGCCAGTCATTTCCAGGTTGTTTTAGCAACCAGCCCGGGAAAGATATTTGCCCAGGTGGCAAGGAATGAGGGGCTCGTTATTCACCCAGTGCCAATGAGCCGCGGCATCAGTGTGATTCGTGACGTTCTCTCTGTGGCTCGCATGGTGCGGGTACTGTTGAGAGTTAAGCCTAAATTAGCGCACTCGTATACGCCCAAGGCGGGTTTAGTCGTCATGCTGGCTGCATGGCTTTGTCGTGTCCCCGTACGGGTACATACCTTTACCGGGCTCATTTTTCCCACGTCGCGCGGGTTTCGGCAGAAGTTGTTGATATGGGTCGATCGATTGATTTGCGCATGCGCAACGCACGTCGTACCTGAGGGCCTTGGTGTCAAGGCGGACCTTGAGGCCTTTCGTATCACGCTCAAGCCGCTACGTGTAATAGGTCACGGGAATATTGCAGGGGTAGACACGACCTATTTTTCTGCGGCAGCACCAGGCCTCGTCGAGGCTGCTTTAGCACTCAGACAGAGCTTGTTTGTTGGTCCCGAGAATTTCCTATTTTGTTTTGTTGGGCGCCTCAACCGAGATAAAGGTCTGTCCGAGCTCATGGGTGCGTTTGGCCTGATGCCCGCTACAGCTCATTTGCTGTTGGTTGGTGATGTCGATGAGACCGCCCCGATTGATGCCGCCACTTTGTTGGCCATTGAGTCTCATCCCCGTGTGCATCAGTTGGGATTTTTGGATGACATTCGCGCAGCATTGCATGCGGCTAGCGTGCTCGTGCTTCCGAGCTACCGTGAAGGTTTTCCTAATGTCGTTTTGCAGGCGGGGGCTATGGGATTACCGGTTATTGCCACGGACATCAATGGTTGCAACGAGGTCATTGAGCCGGGGCGTAACGGGTGGTTGGTGGCGCCGCGTGATGTCAATTCTCTTTGCGCTGCGATGCATCAGGCAATGCAGGTTTCGACAGACGTGCTGCGAGAAATGGGTTGCCAATCGCAAGCCCTGATTCAGCAACGTTTTGAGCGGAGTGAGCATTGGACCCGCATGGTAGAGTTTTATCAAGAGTTGTTGGCTCGGCAAAAGGGGAAAGAGTGAAAGAAACTATTCTTGTAACGGGTGGAGCTGGGTATATAGGCTCGCATGCTACTTTGGCACTGCTCGAAAGTGGAAAGAGCGTATTGGTGCTGGATAACTTGTCCAACGGTTCCTTTGAAGCGGTTCGTAGAGTGGCAAAAATTTCTGCTCGCACGCCGCAGTTCGTTCAGGGGGATATTCGGGACGCAAAAGTTTTGAAACAGTTGTTCGCAGAGCATCACGTTGGTGCCGTGCTACATTTTGCTGGATTAAAGGCGGTCGGTGAGAGTGTACAAAACCCATTGGATTATTATCAAAATAATTTAGTTGGCACGGTGCAATTGTGCCAAGCTATGGCAAACGCAAAGGTCTATCGGCTCGTATTCAGTTCTTCAGCCACCGTTTATGGTGAACCAGATCAAATGCCGATTCGTGAGGACTTCCCGATCGCCATCCCCACCAACCCCTACGGCCGCACTAAATTAATGGCTGAAGAATTTCTGAGAGACTTGGCCCACTCCGATCCAAGATGGGGAATTGCGTTGCTGCGGTATTTTAATCCGGTTGGAGCACACCCTAGCGGGCTGATTGGTGAAGATCCCAACGGATTGCCAAATAACCTACTGCCTTATATGAGCCAGGTGGCGATAGGAAAACTCAAGGCCTTGTCGGTGTTTGGTGACGATTACCCCACTCGCGATGGGACCGGCGTACGCGATTACATTCACGTGGTCGACTTGGTCAATGGTCATATTAAGGCTCTTGAGGTCATTGCTAGACAATCAGGGCTGGATGTCTGGAACCTTGGTACCGGACTTGGACATAGCGTGTTGGAAGTTATTCATGCATTCGAGCGGGCCAGTGGGAGACAGGTCCCCTATGAAATAGTACCCCGTCGTCCCGGAGATATTGCTGAATGTTGGGCCGATCCGTCCAAAGCGCTAAGGGAGTTGGGCTGGAAGGCGGAGCGGGACCTCGGTGAAATGATGGCTGATGCGTGGCGATGGCAGTCAGGGAATGCCGAGGGATACCGCCCCCATCCTCGTCCACAACGCGTTAATAGTACTTGACATATGAAGCGTTTGTTTGATACGTTTTTATCCTCCCTAGGCTTGCTGTTGTTGGGTATTCCGTTGGTCTTCTTAGCTTGGACGGTTTGCCGCAGCTTGGGAAGGCCAGTGTTTTTTCGGCAGCTTCGGCCGGGGTTGCACGGGCTACCTTTTCAGATGATCAAGTTTCGAACCATGACGGACGCTTGCGGGCCCAGTGGTCAACTGCTGCCTGACTCGGATCGTCTTACACCGTTTGGTCGCTTTTTGCGCTCCAGCAGCCTGGACGAACTTCCCGAGTTGTGGAACGTCCTGAAGGGTGACATGAGTCTGGTCGGACCTCGGCCGCTGCTCATGGAGTATTTACCGCTGTATTCGCCGGAGCAGGCTCGTCGCCACGAAGTGCGCCCTGGTATCACCGGCTGGGCGCAGGTCAATGGTCGTAATGCGTTGAGCTGGGAGGAGAAGTTCAAACTTGATGTCTGGTATGTGGACCATCACTCCCGCTGGCTCGATATCAAAATTTTGTGGCTCACCGTGCGCAAGGTGCTGGTGCGCGAGGGTATCAGTGGCGAGGGCGAGGCGACGATGAGTAAATTTACAGGGGGCAAGCCGTGAAGCAACTGGCCTTGTTGGGCGCCAGTGGCCACGGCAAGGTGGTGGCTGATGCTGCGTTCGCGGCAGGTTGGCAAAGCGTGTCTTTCTTCGATGATGCATGGCCAAGTGTTTCTGCAAACGGCCATTGGCCCGTATGTGGCAACACGGAAACCCTGCTGGCGCGGTTGCAAGAGTTTGATGGCGTCCTCGTCACCATTGGCAACTGCACCGTCCGCTGGCAAAAACAGCAGGCGCTGCAGGCTGCGGGTGCTCGCATGGCGACCATAGTGCATCCCCATGCCTCAGTAAGCCCATTTGCCCGCCTTGGTTTGGGTACGGTGGTGATGGCCGGTGCGATCGTCAATGTGGATGCGGTGGTCGGTGAGGCGAACATCATCAATACAGGTGCTACGGTCGATCACGACTGCACCCTCGAGCATGCCGTGCACATCAGTCCCGGAGTGCACCTGTCGGGCAACGTGTCTGTCGGGGCCTGCAGCTGGGTAGGTGTCGGCGCGGTCGTGCGCCAAGGAGGACGCATTGGCGCGGGCGCGGTGGTGGGTGCCGGCGCCGTGGTGGTTGCCCCGGTGGTCGATGGATTGACGGTGGTTGGAAATCCGGCACGGTCGCTGGCGTCGCGCGCTCAATGAAACTCTTTCGGAAAATACAATGCTAAATACGTCCTTTTCTTCTTGGCCCAGTTTTACAGCGGAAGAGGCTGCTGCCGCGCAGGAGGTGCTGCTGTCCAACAAGGTCAACTACTGGACAGGTACCGAATGCCGCGAGTTTGAAAAAGAATTTGCCGCTTGGTGCGGAACACGCCACGCGGTTGCATTAAGTAACGGCACATTGGCTCTGGATGTGGCGCTTAAAGCGTTGGGTATTGGCCCCGGTGACGAGGTGGTCGTGACGCCACGGACCTTCATCGCCAGTGTCTCTTGTGTGGTGAACGCCGGTGCCACGCCGGTGTTTGCCGATATTGAGCCAGATAGCGGTAACCTCTCCGGCGACACGATCGCCAGGGTACTTACGCCGCGCACGAAGGCCGTCATTTGCGTGCATCTCGCCGGCTGGCCTTGTGACATGGATCCCATCATGGCGTTGGCTGAAACACATGGTTTCAAGGTGATCGAAGACTGTGCTCAGGCACATGGAGCGCGCTACAAAAACAAGAGCGTTGGATCCATAGGTCACGTGGGCGCGTGGTCGTTCTGCCAAGACAAAATCATGAGTACTGGCGGTGAGGGTGGCATGGTCACGACAAATGACGAAATCCTCTGGCGCGCCATGTGGTCTTTCAAGGACCACGGCAAGAGCTATGAGGCGGTCTACGAGCGCCAGCACCCGCCGGGCTTTCGCTGGCTGCATGAAAGCTTTGGTACCAACTGGCGCATGCTGGAAATTCAGGCTGCAATTGGCCGTATTCAATTGCGCCGCATGATGGCTTGGACGGCGAAGCGTACGGCCAATGCAGAGGCTATCTGGGCGGTATGCCGCTCACACGCCGCTGTGCGCGTCCCCTTGTTCGGCTGCAACCGCAGCCAGTGCACCGCAGGCTGTGCAGCTCGCATTGGCTGCACGCATGCGCACTACAAGTGCTATGTGTATGTTCAGCCTGACCAATTGAATGAGGGCTGGAATCGCGACCGTATTGTCGACGAGGTTATCAAGGAAGGTGTGCCGTGTTTTCAGGGCTCCTGCTCTGAGGTCTATCTTGAGAAGGCTTTCGATGGCACGGGGTGGAGACCGCCTGCTCCGCTAGCTGTAGCCAAGACATTGGGCGAAACATCACTGATGTTTTTGGTTCATCCCACACTTTCTGACGTAGAGGTATCGAAGACATGTCACGTGGTGGACGCTGTGCTGCTGCAAGCGTCTCGCCATTGAAAAGCGTGGCAGATTCTTTTCTTTCTACCTACCGGCTTAGTTAGTGATCAATCGAATTGGATTTCGCGCGGGTGTTGCCTGCCTCGCTGCCCTTTCCGCAGGTTTGTCAGTTGCCATCATTAGCATTAGCAAGGTATTGCTGGTGATTAGCACCCTCTTTGTGGTGTTGAGAGGCGAGCAGAAATTTACGGGACAAGCCGCTTTGCACGGCTTCTGGACGTATCGACTGGTTCTATTGATCCTGTTTGCGTTTGCCTCCAGTCTCTTGTGGACATCCGCGCCCATGTCAGATGCCTTGGGCGCGATGGGCAAGTACGGAAAGTTTCTGGTGATTCCGGCCTTGCTTATCCTGATTCGCACGCAACACGAGGCGGTATGGCTCCTGTCAGCATTCCTCGGTGGCCAGATATTTCTCTTGGCAAGTTCCTGGCTGCTGTATTTTCAGGTCCCGTTGATCTGGGCAACTTCAAACATGGCAACAAGTCGTTATGCCGTCTTTTCGAGTTATCTGGATCAGGGCATTATGAGTGGAACCGTTGCCGCCCTATTCTGGCATTTGCGAACGTTGGCACCGGGCCGCCCCTTGCGGTCTGTCGCTATTGGTCTCTCCTTGCTGGCGCTCGGAAATGCTTTGATAATTTTTGTGGGGCGAACAGGCTATCTTGTGGCTGCTGCCATGGTTTCACTGGCTTTTTTGTGGGCATTACCCCGGCGTTACCGTTTCGCCGCAATACTCATGCCCCCACTAATCATTCTGCTGTCTGTTTTGAGCTTTGAGAAAGTGGCGCAACGGTTTGCCTTCACCAAAGCAGAAATCTCCGCTTATTCGGCTGGCAGTGGGTCTGCCACGTCGACAGATAACCGGCTGGACTTCTGGCGTGGCTCTGTAGAGGCCATTGTTCAAAAACCGTTCACAGGCGCAGGGGTAGGGAGCTGGACCACCGAATACAACCGGATCGAGGCGTTGAAGCATCCCGGTCACAAAGATTTAAATCCGGGTGGTAATCCGCATCAGGAGTTTTTGCTGTGGGGTGTACAGCTCGGGGTGGGAGGTATCGTGCTGCTGCTGGCGTTTTTAAGCGCCGTTGTGCTGGATTTCCTCAAAATGAATCCTCCAGTAGCAAGAGCTGGTCAGTCAGTGGTGGTGGCGTTGGCCGTGTCATGCCTTTTCAATTCATCGATTTTCGACGCCTACATCGGCGATTTCTTTTGTCTGTCAATCGGTGTGTTGTTAGCATATGGCGTCAACAGTCGCCAGAACCTGCCCATTCCCCCAAACTCTATTCCTCAAACCTGAAAGGCCAGCAAAAGCTTTCAATGAGCTCTTGAATACCTCGAAAATGCCTCTCATCAAATCAGCCGCGCCCTTGCTTGCGCTACCGCGTCCAGCAAAGCGCCTGGTGGTGGTAGCGCTCGATATCATTCTGGCGCTTGTATCGGTTTGGATTGCTTTCTACTTGCGGCTTGACCAAACCGGCCCGCCGGTCCTGGAACAAAAATACGTCTATCTGCTGGCGCCCTTGTTGGCGATTCCGATATTCGTTCGCCTCGGCCTTTACCGTGCAATCTTCCGTTATACCGGCATGGCCGCTTTGGCGGCCACCACCAAGGCCGTGGCACTTTATACGGCGCTGTTCTTTGGCGCTTTGCTGTTTTTTAAATGGGAAGGTGTTCCGCGCAGTACGGGGTTAATTCAGCCACTTTTGTTCTTATTGCTGGTTGGCACCAGCCGGGCGATGGCGCGTTTCTGGCTGGCGGGCTGGTCGGGCAAAGCAAAGCACACCGAGGGTCGCTTGCTGATCTACGGTGCTGGCGATGCGGGCGTTCAAACCGCGTCGGCGCTGGGGGTGGGCAGCCAGTTTGTTTTGCTCGGTTTTATTGATGACGATGCAACGAAGGTCGGGCGCAGCATCAATGGCGTCAACATCATGGCCTCAGGCGATGTAGCCGATGCCGTCGAACGCATGGGGGTGACCGATATTTTGCTGGCCATGCCGTCCCTCGACCGGGATCAGCGCAATCGCATTATTTCGAGCCTGGGCAGCTTGCCAGTACATGTTCGCACTTTGCCTGCCATGGTTGATCTGGCATCAGGCAAGGTCGCCGTGCAGGATTTTCAGGAGCTGGATGCCGAGGACTTGCTGGGCCGGGAACCGGTGCCGCCGAATCGCGCATTGCTTGCACGCAATCTTGCCGGCAAGGTAGTTCTGGTCACCGGAGCTGGCGGAAGCATTGGCGGGGAGCTGTGCCGGCAGATCATTCTGCAGCGGCCAAGCCAGCTGGTTTTGGTGGAGCACAACGAATTTGGTCTGTACACCATTCATGCGCAGTTGCTGGCTATTTGCGCCGAGCATGAACTGCCTCTGGAGGTGGTACCGCTGCTGGCGAGTGTGGGTAACTTTGGGCGGCTGCGCGAGGTTTGCCAGCTTTACAAACCTGCAACCGTTTATCACGCGGCCGCTTACAAGCATGTGCCACTGGTCGAAAGCAACCCGAGCGAAGGCGTGTTGAACAACGTCTTCGGCACGCTGAACATGGCGCGTGCCGCGATGGAAAGCGGAGCTGCGCATTTCGTTTTGATTTCAACGGACAAGGCGGTGCGACCGACCAATGTGATGGGCGCAACCAAGCGCATGGCCGAGTTGGTGTTGCAGGCGCTCGCTGCAAACCCCTTGGTACGCTTTCATTTGCCCGACGGCACCGTGAGCCCTGAGGTGCAAAACAAAACCATATTGGCAATGGTGCGCTTCGGCAATGTGCTGGACAGCAGCGGCAGTGTCGTGCCCTTGTTTCGCAGGCAGCTTCAGCATGGCGGGCCCTTGACGGTCACGCACGAGGAAGTGACCCGATACTTCATGACGATTCCCGAAGCAGCCCAATTGGTTTTGCAGGCTGGCGCGATGGCAACGGGGGGCGATGTATTCGTACTTGATATGGGCGAGCCGGTGAAGATCATGGATCTGGCTCGTCGTATGGTTAGGCTTTCGGGCATGACGCTGAAGGACGAAGCCAATCCTCAAGGGGATGTTGAAATCACCATCACCGGCCTGCGGCCGGGCGAAAAGTTGTATGAGGAATTGCTGATCGGTGACAACCCCGTAGGCACGGCCCATGAGCGCATCATGAAGGCACGTGAAGTATTTGTGCCTTGGGCAGAACTGTCCCCAGCTTTGGTGCAGATGCGTCAGGCGGCAATCCAGAGCAACGAGGGGGTGATACGAGAGATTCTCATGAGCCTGGTTCATGGCTACAGGCCAGTTCCTTACCAGTCGTCAAGTCCTGGGCTGATCTAATTGATATGGAGCAGCCAAGTTATCGGCTGCAAAGGATGTTGGAGTAAATATGCAGAAGAAAGTGATGTTTGTGGCTGTGGCCGCCTTGCTCGGTGCTGGGACGGGAGCCGGATTGGGTTATGGGCCGCTGCTCAAATACAAGACCGAAGGTGTTCTGAGCATGGAAATGGGCACGTCTGAATACAAGCGGTTTTCCGAGCTGGCCAATGACGCAGCGACGGCCAGGCAGTATGTGGCCGTGTTTCCCCCACCTGATTTGAAAGGCGTCGAGCTGGAGCGTTTGATCAGGACGATTGCCCTTGGTGGGTGGCACAAACCAGTACCTAAAGTGAGCCGCGCCGATGCGAAAGAGTTGCCAGATGTATTGCTTCAACTTGAGCAGGAACGCGAGAAGAATCAAGAGGCCAGAGTGCAGCAAATGGAGCGTAGATTGCCTGTCACGGTTTATCTCGGCCTACGATTAACCCACACCGCTCCGGAGCCGCAACAGGTGGCCGATATTGCAAGCTGGCTAGGTGACTATTTCAAGGATGTCGCGACGCGAGAAGCGGTGCGCGAGCAGGTTTCACGCTGGAAAGCTGAAAACCGCCAGTTTTCTGATCGGGCTCTTGAGCGCAAACTGAAATTTGAGTTCGATATTCAGCAAGCGCAAACGCGTGCGGCTGCGCTGAAAAAAATTGTCGCGGCCTATCCCGACGCGGCTCGTCGCGATTCGCAGCAGGTGGTTGACGTACGCAAGGACAATGAAAAATTCATGTCCCCCATGTCACAGCTGGTGGGTGCCGAGTCGGAGGTGATCGATATTCGAGAGCGTCTTCAAAAGCTGGATCGCGAAATTGAGCAGCAGTCTTTCGTGAAGTCGCTGGTACTCGAAGCGGATACCGCGGCAAACAACGCACAGAGCGGCAACGACAGTGTGCGTCAGCTTTCAGGTGTTATTACTGAGGCGAGTAAAAAAGTAAAAACTGAAGCGGAGCGGGAAAAACTGCTTTCGCTGGCGGCAGATTTGTCGCAAATCAGTGCCCGTTTCCTGTCTCAGGCTCAGTTTGTCGCCAAACCTTCTGTCCCCTCTCTCCCCGAACGTCCGACGCCGCTGATGGTGAGTTTGTTGTTAGCCTTGTCGACTGCGTTCCTTGCCGCGCTTTTCTTGTGGCGCCGCTTGATTATTGATCTGCTTTGGCGGGACGAGGCGGAAAAGACGTAAACGAGGAGACAGCTGGGATGGTAAGTGCCAAAGCAAAGCTGAAAATTCCAGCGGACTGGCGGCGTTATTAACTCAACTCGCTTCAACTTGCTTCAACTTGCCTCAGCTTGCGTTCCTGAGATCAGCATGATTTTGAAATAAGCGCTTTTTAGGGTTTAATCCCTTGTCGGGAAGTATCCTGACCATGCACTTAATTGAAAAAGGAATATATCTTGAGCAATCTAATCGATATCCAAAGCCAGATCCAGAAACTGCAGAAGCAGGCGGCAGACATCCGGACGCGGGAGTTCGACAAAACGGTCGAAGAAATTCGCGCCAAGATGGAAGCCTTTGGCATCACCGCCAAAGATTTGCAAGCGGTGAAACGTGGCGCCCGGGGTGCCAAGGGTAAAAAGGTCACTGTTGCCAAAAAGCAAACCAGTAGAGTCGGCTCTAAAGCCGCCGGCAGTACCGTAGCCGCCAAATACCATGGTCCCAATGGAGAAACCTGGACCGGACGCGGCCTGACGCCTCGCTGGTTGAAGTCGCTGCTGGAGCAGGGCCGCACCAAGGAAGATTTCGCGATCAGGGCTTGAAGCTGGCAAACGCTGCAAGTTTTTGACTTTGGACGACCGATTTTCTGACGCTTCACCATGATGAACAGCCCATCCACCAACCCCGACCTCTCCCATCTCGGCCCGCGCGACAAGGCAGAAATTCTCGCGCAGGCGCTGCCTTACATCCGCAAGTTTCACGGCAGGACCATGGTCATCAAGTACGGCGGTAACGCCATGACTGACCCGGCATTGCAGGCCGATTTTGCGGAAGATGTGGTGCTGCTGAAACTGGTTGGCATGAACCCGGTGGTGGTGCATGGCGGTGGCCCGCAGATTGAGACAGCGCTGAACCGGCTGGGCAAAAAAGGCCACTTTATTCAGGGCATGCGGGTGACTGACGATGAGACGATGGAAGTGGTCGAGTGGGTACTGGCCGGGCAGGTTCAGCAGGACATTGTTGGCCTGATCAACCAGGCCGGCGGCAAAGCGGTCGGGTTGACGGGGCGTGACGGCGGCCTGATCCGCGCGCAGAAGCTGAAGATGCTAGACCGCGATGATCCGACCCGCGAGCACGACATCGGCTACGTCGGTGAGATCGTCAGCATTGACCCGAGCGTGGTCAAAGCGCTCCAGGACGACGCATTTATTCCGGTCATCAGCCCGATCGGCTTTGGCGAGAACAACGAGAGCTACAACATCAACGCCGACGTGGTGGCTGGCAAGCTGGCCACTGTGCTCAGGGCGGAGAAACTTCTGCTGCTGACCAACACGCCCGGCGTATTGAACAAGGCCGGCGAACTGCTGACCGATCTGTCTGCGCGTGAAATTGATGAGCTGTTTGCCGACGGCACGATCTCGGGCGGCATGCTGCCCAAAATCGAAGGCGCACTCGACGCCGCCAAAAGTGGTGTCAATTCAGTTCACATCATTGACGGACGGGTGCCGCATGCCCTGCTGCTGGAAATTCTGACCGACCAGGCATTCGGAACCATGATCCGCTCGCACTGAGCCTGCCGGTTGCAGCTGCCCCAACAGGCTTGTCAACAGTCGTTCACTGCCAAAATATGCTGTGAGCCCAGGAAATACCGTCGCAAGTAGCTATTAAAGTAATAGCAAAAAGCAGTTTGAATCCCGCGCCCGACCGCCTTGATCGCCTGGATTCAGGCGGCTTGCGGGCACCGGGCTTGCAGGCGCTTGTCGCCCGATCCGTCTTCGGTCAGGAATGAAGATTAGGCGCGGCGGCTCGCGTCGCCGTCATTGCTGATGCGACCGCAAAACTGCGCTGCCTGCTACGCCGCACCTGCCCAAACCTGCCCAAACCTGTGCCTGCCCACCCATTGCCGACGACATCGACCGGGTGCATGATCCGCCAGTGGGTTCCCGTTTAT
Organism: Polaromonas sp.; assembly: GCA_031423655.1. GTDB lineage: Bacteria > Pseudomonadota > Gammaproteobacteria > Burkholderiales > Burkholderiaceae_C > Polaromonas. Next base: position 2,638 of record JANPFZ010000178.1, on the reverse strand, counting down.
CTGTAGACCTTAGGCGCAGAATTTTGATCCGCAGGCTGTGCTTGGGACGGTGGCCGGACCTGAAACACGGGCTGAATGTAACTGTTGCGGGCGCGCGCCATTGAGGAAAACCTGTAGGCCTCGTGTGGCCCTATCGTTGGCTCACCGTGAGAGAATGAATTGCAACCAATCGCGCTTTTGTGAAACATTCATAAACATAATTAAAAACCGCCATGCCCGAATTTGCGCCCGCCCCCGAACTCAGCTTGCAGTCGACAAATGCTACGTCCGGGCATGTTGTGCGCAAGCGGCCCAAGCCGGGCGAGCGCCGGGTACAAATTCTTGAAGCCCTGGCCACGATGCTCGAAAAGCCGGGCGCTGAGCGCATCACCACCTCCGCACTGGCCGCCCGGCTCGAAGTCAGCGAAGCCGCGCTGTACCGCCATTTCGCCAGCAAGGCGCAAATGTTCGAAGGACTGATCGAGTTCATTGAGCAAAGCGTTTTTAGCCTGTTCAACCAGATCACCGAGCGCGAGACCGACCCCATCGCCCGCACCCGCAAACTGGTGGTCATGGTGCTGCAGTTTGGGGAAAGGAACCCAGGCATGACGCGCGTCATGGTGGGCGACGCGCTGGTGTTTGAAAACGACCGTCTGCAAGAGCGCATGAACCAGTTTTTCGACAAGCTTGAATCCGGTTTCAAGCAGAATCTGCGAGACGCTGCGGCTGCCAGCGGCGCGGCCGCGCCGACGGTCGATGCGCAGGTAAAAGCCTCGGTGCTGGTGTCTTTCATGGTCGGGCGTCTTCAGCGCTTTGCGCGCTCGGGCTTCAAGCGCATGCCTTCAGAGCATCTTGAGCCCAGCCTCGCAACGCTGCTGGGCTGAGCACAGACCGCAGGGATTTATGCAGTAGGCCCCTAGCCAGCGGCCCTGGTTCACTCAGGCTGGTAAAACCACGCCGACCCTTGCGCCCGCAGCCATGATTTCCTGCCAGGTTTGCGCGTCAATCATGATTCCGTCCTTTTCGCGTCGCAGACGCGCTGCCCGTTCGGGTTCCCCGGCAATTTGCACCGCGTCAAAGCCGGGCGCGACCGGGCCGGCGCGCAGCCAGTCCATGAACCAGGCCGCTTCCTGCTCGAAAGCCGCTTGGCATCCCAGCTTCGCCGGGTCAATCACGATGCTGAGCATGCCGTTGTAAACCGCACGGCGCAGCGGGTCGATGGGCGCGTGCGCGGTACCGCCGCCGGTCAGCGCGCCGCCCAGCAGTTCACACGCCACCGCCATGCCGTAGCCCTTGTGTTCGCCAAAAGCGATCAGCGAGCCGAATACACCGGGAATGGTTGGCGCCACCACCACCCGCGGATCGGTGGTGGGTACGCCGTGTTCGTCCAGCAGCAGGCCGGGCGCGACCTGTTGGCCCTGGTTGTGCGCCACGCGCATTTTTCCCTGGGCGACGCGGCTGGTGGCGAAATCGAGCACGAAGGGTTCACGGCCTTTTAAAGGCACGCCGATGCAGCACGGGTTGGTGCCATAGCGCCCATCAGCGCCACCGAACGGCGCCACGACCTGACGCGCCAGCACGTTGACGAAATGAAGAGACACCAGTCCTTCGGCCACCGCCATCTCGGCGAAATGCCCGATGCGCCCGAGATGGTGTGCGTTGGCCAGCGTCATGATGCAGCTGCCGATACTCTTGGCACGCTCAATCGCCAGCCGCATTGCCTGCTCGCCAACGATCTGGCCGAAGCCGCGCTGGCCATCGACGCTCATCAGCGAGCCCGCATCGACCAGCACCCGCGCGCTGTTGCCGGGTATCAGCCCGCCTTCCAGCACCGCATCGACATAGCGCGGCAACAAGCCAACGCCATGCGAGTCGTGGCCGCTCAAATTGGCCATGACGAGGTTGCTGGCAACGGTTTCGGCTTCGTCGGACGCGCTGCCAGTTGCTATTAAAACAGTAGCTAATTGCGCACGTAATACGTGGGCTGGAATGGTTTTTTGCATCAATATTGACCGTTTCCGACTACATCACCGCGCCAACTTGCCACGGCACGAACTCGTTTTGCCCGTAGCCATGCGCTTCGCTCTTGCTTTTCGCGCCCGATGCCGTCGCCAGCACCAGCTCGAAGATGCGTTGCCCCATCTCGGCCACTGTGCTGCTGCCGTCAATGATCTCGCCGCAGTTGATGTCCATGTCCTCTTCCTGTTTGCGCCACAGCGCCGAGTTGGTCGCCAGCTTGAGCGAAGGCGAGGGCGCGCAGCCGTAGGCCGAACCGCGCCCGGTGGTAAAGCAGATCATGTTCGCGCCGCCCGCGACCTGGCCGGTGGCGCTGACCGGGTCGTAGCCGGGCGTGTCCATGTACACAAAGCCGCGCGATGTGACCGGCTCGGCGTATTCATACACCGCCTGCAGGTTGCTGGTACCGCCCTTGGCTACGGCGCCCAGTGATTTTTCAAGAATGGTCGTCAGCCCGCCCGCCTTGTTGCCCGGCGACGGGTTGTTGTTCATCTCGCCTTCGTTGATGGCGGTGTAGTGCTCCCACCACTTGATGCGTTCGATCAGCTTTTCACCGACTTCGCGTTTGACGGCGCGGCGCGTCAGCAGGTGTTCGGCGCCGTAGATTTCCGGTGTTTCACTCAGGATGGCCGAGCCACCGTGC